>JAGQIB010000576.1 GCA_020431545.1 Gemmatimonadota bacterium | reverse complement strand
GCGGCCGACCGCGGTGATGCGGGGGTCGAACCGACTCGACCACTGCGGGCCGTATTCCTCGGCGTTGATCACCATCGTCCGGAACTTCCAGATCGTGAACGGCCGGCCGTAGGCCGTGCTCCGGCGGCGATCGCTGCGCGTGCGGCGGTCGGCCGACCCGCGGGTGTCCCCGGGGGCGCGGCGGGAATGCCGCCGCCGATTCTGGCCGACGCGGACCTGGCGGTAGAGGATGGGGCCCGGAGACGTCGTCTTGATCGCGACGGCCACCAGGGCGAAGACAGGCATCAGGAGTAGCAGGGCCGTCGCCGAAACAAGAATGTCGGCAAACCGTCGACAGCCTTCGGAAAACGGGCTCTCGAACGATCCGTGCGGGACAACGGCCGGTGCGGGACGGGAGTTCGCGGGCGACGCAGCGGCGGCGGATCGGACCGGGCCGAGGCGCGGTCGCTCCAGCGTCGTCGTCGGGGTGGGTGCCGAGCTCATGCTCGCGGTACCTCTCGGGGGCGGGCCACGCCAGGGGTGAACGCAAGGGCGGGGCCAAAGTGTCGTTAAATGTCGTCCTGGCAAAGGCTTGGCAATCTTGTTCGGCTCTGGGGATCGTTGTAGGATGCGCGCGACTGAATGCCGCCGCCCGGAATCGGTCGGGGAGTCCTCCCCGGCGCCGTCGGGGATTTCCACCCAGCGGGCCCGGCGAGGGGAGGGAACCGTGAGCTGCTTCGCCACACGGTCCCGGGGAGTCTGGCTGGCCCTCGCGCTGGCCCTGGCCCCGGGCGGGATCGCGCATGCCCAGACCGGCGGTGAGTACACCATCGGCATCGGCGACGAACTGGAAGTGACGGTCTGGCAGCGCGCGGATCTCGGCGCGGTGGTGACCGTCGATACGGAAGGGTCGATCACCCTCCCGCTGATCGGCAGCATCCGCGCCGCCGGGCAGACGCCGAACCGACTCGGAGACGAGCTGACCCGGCGATTCTCTTTCGTGGATCGCGAGGTCAGCCAGGTCACCGTCGCCGTGCTGAAGTACAACTCTCGGCGGGTGTTCGTCATGGGAGAGGTTCTCGAGCCGGGTGCGTACGCGTTCGCGCAGATTCCCGGCGTGTGGGAAGTGATCCGGGAGGCCGGCGGACCGTCCCCGGACGCGGCGCTCTCCCGGGTGCGCGTCATCCCGCCCGACGGCGCGGGGGCGCCGCGGGTGATCGACCTCGATCAGGTACTCGCGACGGGCGACTTCTCGGCGTTGCCGCCGCTCACGGCCGGGAGCACGATCCTCGTGCCGCGGGTGGAGACGGTGGGTCCGGAGGGCGACGTGGTGTACGTGATGGGGGCGGTTACCGAGCCCGGTGCCGTTTCGATCGATGCGGCGCCGAACGTCGTGCAGGCGATCCTCGCGGCGGGTGGCGCCGGCCCCGAGGCGAACCTCTCGCAGATCCGTGTGACCCGCCCGGGATCGGTGCGGGCACGCGTATTCCAGATCGATCTGAACAGTTACACGGACGAGGGTGTTCTGTTCGGGAACATGGCGTTGCTGCCCGGGGACACGATCACGGTCCCGCGCAACAACGCGCCGCGCGTGGCGCGCTTCCTGCGTGACGTGGTGGCGGTGACGGTCGGGGCGATCGGGACGATCCTGGTCTTCCGGAACGTGAACAACAACAACTAGGGGTCGTCTTGATCTTCGACAAGAAGCAATCGATCGACGTTCGGGAGATCCGCCGCATGCTGTGGCGGCGTCGTCTCGTGATCGCGTTGCCTCTGCTCATCGCGGTGGGGGCCGGGGTCGCCGGCATCCTGCTGGCCGAACCCCAGTACGCGTCCACGGCGACGCTGGCGATGGAGACGCCCGCTCCGCTCACGCGTGAGATCGCGGCGGCGACCGGCACCGGCGGGCGCGGCAACGACAACGACAACATCCGGATCCTCCGCAAGCGGATCCAGTCGTCGAGCTTCCTGGAGTCCGTCGCGGTGCAGATCGGACTCCACGAGAGTCCGCGCCTGATCGCGAAGGCGAAGCGCCTCGCGAAGGAGAATCCGGGCCACGACGAGCGGGATCTCCTGCTCCGCGAGTGCGTACGCTCGCTGAACCGGATGCTCGACATCCGCGCCGAAGGGTTCGACATCTTCTACGTGCGGGCCGTGTCGAGCTCCCCCGATCTCGCGCACGCGGTCGCCACGACGGTCGCGAACCAGTACATCGAGTCCACGCAGAAGGGGAAGCTGCTCCAGTCCGAGGAGGCCTACAGCTTCGCCCAGGAGCAGGTCGCGATCTACGAGGCGAAGCTCGAGGAGAGGCGGCAGCAGCTGCGGGAGTTCGAGCAGGAGACGGCGCTCAAGGGGATCGAGGCGTCTCCGATCAGCGCCACGAACGTCAGCCGCGTGAACACGATGATCGCGGCGGCGGATGCGGACATCGAGTTCCTGCGGGGCCGCCACGAGACGGCGAAGTCGCGGGTGGCGGAGGCCGACCTGGAAGCGTTCCTCGGCCTCGGCCTCCTCAAGTCGCCTCGCCTCGAAGCGCTGAAGTCGACGCTCTTCGAACTGGAGAAGCACCTGGCCCTCACGATCGTGGAGTTCGACGAGACGGACACGGCCGTCACGTCCGCCAAGAACCAGATCGCGGTGAAGAGCCAGCAGCTTCTCTCCGAGCTGGAATCGCTGGCCCAGGTCGCGTTCCCGTCGATCGTGGAGCAGTACCGGCAGTACCTCGTGGACTACGAGTACACGCAGATCTCGCTCGACGCCGCCACGCGCCGGCGCGACGAGATGAAAGCGTTCCTGGAGCGCTACGCTTCGGATCTCGCGGGACTCCCGGCGGCCGAGTTCCGGCTCGCGCGCCTGCGCGAGGAGGTCGCGAGCGCCGAGCGCCTCTACCAGACGTGGCTCGATCAGGCGAACTCCACGCAGATTGCAAAGGCGGTGCAGTCCGCGAGCGTCGGCAACCAGATCGTGCTCATCGAGCCCGCGCAGGTGCCGCTCGCTCCGTTCGCCCCGGAGAAGCCGAAGATCCTGGCGCTCGCCGTGGTCATGGGCCTCGCGCTCGGCGTGGGGGCGGCCGTGGTCATGGAGTACCTGGATCTCACGCTGAAGTCCGTGGACGAGATCGAGATGGTGCTCGGTGTCCCGATCCTGGGCGCCGTGCCCCGGATGCAGGCGGCCGTGATCGAGGACCTCGAGCTTCGCCGCCGGCGACGTTTCCAGATCCTCATTCCGGCGTTCCTCCTCACCGGGCTCGCGCTCGCCGCGCTGGCTTACTGGTACTTCATCATGCAGGGCGGAGGGGTGGGCTAGGTCATGGTGGCGAAGGACAAGCAGAACCGGCCCATCTATCAGGACTTCGATCCCGAAGCGCCGGAGACCACCGAGTTCCGCCGGATCTTCACCCGGATCTCGCGGCGCGGGCAGACCGAGAAGATGCGTTCGTTGCTCTTCACCAGCTCCGAGCGGGGCGAGGGCAAGACCACTTCGGCCTCGATGTTCGCCATGGTCGCCGCGCTTCACCAGGGTCTGCGCGTCTGCCTCGTGGACGCCGACCTTCACCGCCCGCGGATCGACAAGCTGTTCGAGGTGTCCAAGGAGCCGGGACTCGCGGAGATCCTGGGCGAGGAGCTCTCCATCGAGGCCGCGCTCAAGGCCACCCGGCACGAGACGTTGCAGGTGCTGCCCGCGGGCGGCCGGCGACCGTTCCCTTCGGAGCTGTTGATTCCCGATCGCCTCGCCGCGACGTTCAGTCGGTTGAAGCTCCTGTTCGACCTCGTGGTCGTGGACGCGCCGCCGCTGCTGCCCGTCTCCGATCCCGCGGTGCTGTCGCGCGAGGTGGACGGGGTGGCGATGGTGGTGCGCGCGGGGCGTACCCAGCGCGACGTCGCGCTGCGCGCGAAGAAGATCCTGGACGACGTGGGAGCGAACCTGCTCGGTGCGATCGTGAACAACGCCGACGACGTGCTCCCGTACTACTACGGGCACAGCTACTACCAGTACTCGGGCTACGGCTCCGATGCGGAGCGGTCCGAGAAGGAAAAGGAGGAAGGCGGGCGCGCGCCCCGGGGCGGCGACGCCGCGAGCGGTCGCAGCGCGAAGGCGCGGTCGCGGGCCCGGGCGTCCCGGTCCTCCGGATGAACGGGCGGGTCGTCGCGGCCCTCCGCTGGAGCCTGGGCGTCGCGGCACTCGCGTTCCTGCTCTGGCGAGTGGATCTCGGCTCCGCCCTCGCGACGGTCCGCGAGGCCGATCCGCGGTGGCTCGCGGCGGCGCTCGCGGCGCAGCTCGCCGCGAAGACCTGCTGGGTTCTGCGCTGGCGACGTCTGCTCGCCGCGACGGGACATCCGAGGGGAGCCGGTTCGCTGCTGCGTCTGATCCTCCTCGGGTTGTTCTTCAACAACTTCCTGCCGACCTCGGTCGGGGGGGACGTGGCCCGCGGGGTCGGTCTGGCCCGCGACGGAGTGCCGAAGGCCCTCGCCGCGGCGAGCGTCGTGGCGGATCGGCTGGTGGGAGTGGTGGCACTCGCGCTGCTCG
>JAGQIB010000575.1 GCA_020431545.1 Gemmatimonadota bacterium | reverse complement strand
GGCGGCATGGGCGGCATGGGCGGGATGATGTAGTTCCCGACCGTTGCCGGTCGAAACACGGGGCGCCTCCGCGAGGGGGCGCCCTTTTTCGTGTCCTCGCTCTTCACGTTCGACCGGCCGCGCCGCCCTTTTCCGCGCCCGCATTCTGGGCTAACCTCCGGGGCCCCCAAGGGAAGGAAGTCGGACATGAGCCAAGTCGCGCGAATCACGCTGGCGGACATCGGCCTCGTGGGCCATCACGGCTACCACGCCGCGGAGAAGGAGCTCGGGCAGCGCTTCGAGCTCGACGTGGAGCTGTTCATCGACATCTCGCGCCCGGCCGAGTCGGACAACCTCGCCGATGCCGTGAACTACGAGCAGGTCTACCAGCTCGTGGACAAGACGGTGCGGGAGGATCGCTTCTCGCTGCTGGAGGCGCTGGCCTCCGATCTCGCGACGTCGATCTACGACCAGTACGAGGTGGAAGGGGTCGTGGTGCGCATCCGCAAGCCGAGCGTGCCCCACTGCCCGAACCTCGGCTACGTGGAGATCGAGGTGGAGCGGGGGAGGACCGAGGAGTGATCGACGCCGCGGTCGCGTTCGGCGCGAACCTCGGGAACCCGCCGGAGACGTTCGCGCGCGCGATCGGCATCCTGGCCCGGGAGCGCGACGTCTCGGTCACGGACCGGTCGTCGCTGTGGCGGAGCGCGCCCTGGGGGCTCACCGATCAGCCGGACTTCGTGAACGCGGTCGCGCGGCTCAGCACGGACATGCCCGCACTCGAGCTGCTCGAGCTGCTGAAGTCCGTGGAGATCGACTTCGGCCGGACGGAGGGGCCCCGCAACGCCCCGCGTCCGCTCGACCTCGACCTCCTGTGGTACGGCGCGGAGCGCCGCGCGGACACCGAGCTGACGCTGCCGCACCCGGGATTGTCCGCGCGCTCGTTCGTGCTCGAGCCGGCGGCCGAGGTCGCCCCGCAGTGGCGGGACCCGGCGACCGGGCGCACCATCCTCCAGATGCGCGACCTGCTGCGCGTGGACCCGAGCCGCACGGAGTGCGTCCGCCTCGAGGGCACGCGACTCGGCGAGCTCCGCGGATTGGTCGCGGGATGTCTCTCGTGACCGCGGCCCCGGCGTCGGGAGGGGCGTCCGCCGCGGACTCGAACCGGCACATCGCGATCGAGGGCGTGATCGGCGTGGGCAAGACCACGCTGTCGCGTCGCCTCGCCAAGACGATGAACGCGGAGCTCGTGCTCGAGGTCGTGGAGGAGAACCCGTTCCTCGCGCGCTTCTACGACGACCCGGAAGCGTACGCGTTCCAGACGCAGATGTTCTTCCTGCTGTCGCGCTACCGCCAGCAGCTCGAGATCTCGCAGGGGCAGCTCTTCACGCAGAACGTCGTGGCGGACTACATCTTTGCGAAGGACCAGATCTTCGCCACGATCAATCTCGCGGAGGAGGAGCTCGCGCTCTACCGCTCCATCGTGCCGCTGCTCTCGGAGCGACTCCCGAAGCCGGACCTCGTGGTGTACCTGCAGGCGACCACCGAGGTGCTGCTCGAGCGCATCAAGCGTCGCGGGCGTTCGTTCGAGCGCGACATCTCGGCCGAGTACCTGGAGACGCTGTCCGAGGCGTACAACCACTTCTTCTTCCACTACGACGAGACGCCGCTCCTCATCGTCAACACGAACGAGATGGACCTGGTCTCGAACGACTCCGACTACGAGCGCCTCCTCGGCCTGATCCGGAGCCACTCCTCCGGCACGCAGTACGTGGGCCGCTAGGGGCGCTCCAACGCCCGTCGGCCTCGGGCCGCTCGGCGCCCGCGTCGGCCGGCTTTCCCCGGCCGCCCGGCCCCGGGACCCCGTCTCGACGCTCCGAAGCCTTCCGGGTAGACTCCCCGGACTCGGCACCCCGTATCCGGCGACCCGAACCCGGGAGGCGCCATGTCCAAGGTCACGGTCAAGACGCTCCTCACCATGAAACGTCGCGGCGAGCGGATCGCCATGGTGACGGCCTACGACTACCACTCGGCCCGCGTGGTGGATGCGGCCGGGTGCGACGTCATCCTGGTGGGCGACACGCTCGGGATGGTCGTGCAGGGGCACGAGAACACGCTGCCCGTCACCGTGGACGACATCATCTACCACGCCTCCGCCGTTCGCCGGGCCGACCCGCGGGCGCTCGTGGTGGGCGACATGCCGTTCCTGTCCTACCAGGTGTCGCCGTCCGAGGCCGTGAAGAACGCCGGCCGCATCCTCAAGGAAGGCGCCGCGCAGGCGGTCAAGATCGAGGGCGGTCGCGAGTTCCTGAACACGGTGGGCGCGCTGTCGGATGCGTCGATCCCCGTGATGGGACACCTCGGCCTCACGCCGCAGTCCGTGCACCGCTTCGGCGGCTTCCGCGTGCAGGGCCGCTCCCAGGACGCGCGCAAGCGCCTGCTGGAAGATGCGTCGCTGCTCGAGCGCGCCGGTTGCTTCTCGCTCGTGCTCGAGGGCATCCCGTTCGATCTCGC
>JAGQIB010000574.1:287-2027 GCA_020431545.1 Gemmatimonadota bacterium | reverse complement strand
TCCACGCTGTTGTGGCCGCTGCCGAAGTAGCTCCGGTTGCAGTCCACCGGGGTCCCGTCGAAGTAGGATCCGCACGCCTCCCAGGTGCCGAGATACGGGTCGATCTCCTCGCGCGGGCCGAGGTACATCCGGTTGCCGTTGTTGCTCGCGGAGTAGGTGTCGGAGCAGCCGATCGCGAGATACGTGCCGTTGCTGGGGCTCGGGCAGCCGAAGTCGCACTGGTTGTTCGACAGCGCGAAGAACCCGTGCTTCACGTAGTTCCGGCCGATCTGCTCCAGGCGACCGTTCTCCAGGCGGAACATCGCGAGCGCGATGAACGGATGCGTCTCCTGCATCGGCGCGTTCCACGGGACGATCACGTCGCCGCCGTTGCAGGACGTCGTGGCGGCCGAGAACCCGCCGACCCCGTTCGGGTAGGTCCCGATGTGGCCCTGCTCGACCATGCCGTAGAGCTGCCCGAGGACCACGTCGAGGAAGCCGCCGCGCGGATTCGGGAGATCCTCGATCGAGCGGGTCTCGATCGCGAGATGCGGGGTCGAGAGTTCCAGCTCGGCGGAGCCGATCCACGCACCCGAGAGCTCCGGGCGGCCGAGCTGGCGCGCGCCGGCTTCGGTCAGGAGGACCTCGCCCGTGCGGTAGTGGATGCCGTCCTCGTGCGCGGCCGGGATCAGATCCCGCAGCTCGAGCACCCAGTCGCCGTCCACGGTGCGGACGGACATGGACTGCTCCTCCGGCGCGCCGGGGACGACCAGCTGCAGTCCGTCGAGCGCGAGGGCACCGCGATCGCCCAGCAGCGCCAGGCCGCCGTCGACGCTCAGCACGGCGCCGCTTCCGAGGCGCTCCAGGCGGGTCTCGTTCGTGTGGGCCACGAGGCGGGCGGGAGTGTCGGCTCGGAACGCGAAGACGTCCGGCGATTCGAGAGGGAGGGCGTGCCGGACCCCTTCGACGGAGATTCCGTGTCGGGCGAGCACGTCGGAGGGAAGCTGGAGAGAGAGGCGCGCGTCGAGGACGGGGCGATCCGCGGCGAACGCGAGCGAGGGCAATGACAGGAGCATGGCGGCGGCGAGCGCGCGTCGCATCTTTGCCTCCAGAAGGGAGTCGAGGAGCCTAGGGGTCGAGGAGCCTAGGGTGGGAACAAGCGTACCGACCGATTCTCGCGCATTCGCCCATCCGAAGCAAGTCGCGCGCCGTGGCGTTGACGCGGTCCTTCGCGTCCCCCTACCATTCCCGGGTGAAGCTCCTGCCGACGCGAGCGAGCGCCCTGGGCGCCCTGCTACCGCTCCTCCCAGCCCTATCGAGCGCTCCGGCCATCGCCACGCCGCGCTTCCACGACGTGACGGAGGCGTCGGGGCTCGAGTTCGTGCACCGGACCGGGTTCGACGGGCACCACTGGTTCCCGGAGATCGTCGCGGGCGGCGCCGGCATCGCGGATTTCGACGGAGACGGAAGGAACGACGTCGTCCTCATCGACGGCGGCCGCCTGCCCGAAGGTCCCCCTGGCGAGCACGTCGTGTTCCGCAACGTCGGCGAGGGTCGTTTCGAACCGGCGGCGCGATTGCCGGGGGCGGCGTACGGTCAGGGCGTCGCGATCGGCGACGTCGACGGCGACGGGGATCCGGACCTGTACGTGACGAACGTCGGGCCGAACCAGCTGTTCCGCAACGACGGCGATTTCCGGTTCGTGGATCGCTCGAACGAGGCCGGCGCGGCGGATCGGGGCTGGTCGACCTCGGCGGCGTT
>JAGQIB010000574.1:0-200 GCA_020431545.1 Gemmatimonadota bacterium | reverse complement strand
GAGCCGGACTACTGCCACCCGTCCGCCTATGCCGCGGCGCCGGACTCGTACTGGCGCAACCGCGGGGACGGCACGTTCGAGGACGCAACCGCGGAAGCGGGGCTCGATCGCGCGTACGGGCACGGGCTCGGCGTGGTGATCGCGGACCTGGATCGGAACGGTCGCCCGGACGTCTTCGTCGCGAACGACGGCGACGCGAA
>JAGQIB010000573.1 GCA_020431545.1 Gemmatimonadota bacterium | reverse complement strand
GTCCCCCACCGACGTCGGCGCGAGGAGATCCCAGCGGAGCTTCCCGTCCGGACCGAACACCGACACGCGTCCCTGTCCGAGGTCGTAGACGGCATACTCCCCGCCCGCGTTCACCGCGAGGCGCGACGGGATGCGGAACTCGCCGGGGCCGTCGCCCTCGCTGCCGTGGGTCGCCACGAACTTGCCCTGCGGCGAGAAGATCTGCACCCGCGCGTTGCCGTTGTCGAGAACGTACATGCGGCCGGCCGCGTCGGCGCCGAGCGCCACCGGCCCGAACTTCTCGTAGAACGACGCGTCGTCCGACGCGTCCGGACCGCCGAGCGCGAGGTCCGTGGAGAAGCGGTAGCCGCCCTCCTTCTCGGGCCGCTCGGCCGCCACCGCGGCCACCGTGAGGCCGAGCGTCGCCGCCAGGCCGAACCACAGAAGACTCCTCATCATCTTGCCACTCCTTTGGTCGACGGAAGGTTCAATCGCGGAAGGGTCGGGGGAACGTTCGCGATCGCTCCCGGCCGACCGCGCGGGCGGCCTCCCCGGAAGCGCGCGAGGGGAACGAACAGACAGGGGATCACCAGCAGGGTGAACAGCGCGGCGGCGGAGAGCCCGGCGATTCCCGCGAGCGCGAATGCGCGCCAGGTGCCGGCGCCGGTGCCCCCACCCTGCCAGACGAGCGGCACGAGTCCGGCGACCGAGGTCGCGGTCGTGAGCAGGACCGGTCGCACGCGCTCCACCGTGGCGCGGCGGGCGGCGTCGCGCCGGCTCGCCCCGCGCCGTCGCAGGTGGCCGGCGCGATGCACGAGCAGCAGCGCGTTGTTGACCGCGATCCCCGCGAGGAGAATGAGCCCGACGTACGCCGTGCGATCGAACGTCTCGCCCGAGAGCCAGAAGACGAACGGAATCCCGACGAAAGCGAGCGGGATGCACAGCGTGGCGATCAGGGCGAGCGAGACACTCTCGAACAGCGCCGCGGACACGAGCGCCACCAGGCCGACCGCGAGCGCGATCGAGAGGTTCAGATCCCGGCGTTCGGTGCGCGTGAGGAACAGTCCGAGCCCGTCCTCCAGCAGGTACCCGGTGGGCAGCTCCGTGTTCTCCACGATCGAGCGCGTGAAGCGATCCCCCACGCGACGCGGACCGCGATAGTCGAACGAGATCGAGCGCTCGTAGCGCTGATCGCGGCGCCGGATCTCGCCCGGCAGCGCGCGCTCCTCGATCGCCGCCACGTCGGCGACCGCCACCGACGGCCCCCGCGGTATCGGCACGCGAAGGGCCCGCAGATCGGCGACGTCCAGCGTCTCGCCGCCCGTGAACCGCACACGCGCGCGCAGCTCTCCGTCCGGACCGGAAAGACGACGGGAATCGAGCTCGTCGGCCACCGCGGGGCGCAGGGTCCGGACGAGATCCGTCGCGGTGAGCCCGACGCGAGCGAGCGCCTCGCGGTCCGGGCGGATCACGAGTTCGCGCGCGTCCTCCACGAACAGACCCGACCCGTTCGGATCCACGTCGCGCACGCGCGGCTCGCGGCGCAGGCGTTCCGCGATCGCGAACGAGAGGTCACGCACGCGCTCGTACTCCGGGCCGGTCACGCGCAGGAGATACGACGGCGACACGAAGGAACGCGCACGCTGGAACCCGGGGCCGCTTCCGCTCACCGAGACGTCGGCGCCGGCGATCGTGGCCGCGACCTGGGTGAGCTCTTCCTGGAGCGAGATCGGCGCGAGGGTCCGCGCGACCGCGACCGGGAAGTCCACGGTCAACGTCGCGAGATCCGCGCGCACGAGCACGTCGACCGAGGAGATCCAATCGTTGCGGTAGAACTCGTGGCCGAGCACGCGATCCTCGAACCGGCGCAGCAGGTTGTCCGCGTGGGCGAGGTCCGTGCCCGGCGGGAAGCCGAGCGAGACCCGGAGCTTCGTGTCCGCCTGCGGCGCGAAGATCGAACCCTTCGGCACCTTCTCCGCGAACACCCACAGGCTCGCGCCGAGCAGCACGGCGGAGGCCAGGATCGGTACGATCGGACGACGGAGGACGGCGCGCAGCAGCCGATCGAACCCCCGCTCCAGGCGACGTTTCCCCGCGGATCGCGCGCCGCCGCCGGCCAGCGCCCACGCCGTCGCGGCCGGGACGACGGTGAGCGCGACCCCGAGCGACGCCACGAGCGACAGCACCACCGAGAGCACGAACGGAGCGTAGACGTCGCGGAGCTCGCCCTCCAGGTACAGGAACGGCGTCATCACGACGGCGGTCGTGGCCGTGCCGGCGAGCAGCGGGAACAGCACCTCGCGCGCGGCCGCGATCGTCCGGAGATTCCGCCGCCCCGCCGACCCGATTCCGCGGGCCCGGTGAGCGACGTTCTCGAACAGCACGATCGCGTTGTCCACGGCGAGCCCGATGGAGAGCGCGAGCCCGGACAGCGTGACGAGGTTGAATCCGAGCCCCGCGAACCGGAACAGCACGAACGTCGCCACCGC
>JAGQIB010000572.1 GCA_020431545.1 Gemmatimonadota bacterium | reverse complement strand
TCCGCCTGCGCGAGCCGAGCGCGCCATTCCTGTCGAACCTGGCCTGCAACTTCGCGGCAATCGTGTGTCCGGACGACGCCGAGGAGCACGGCGAGGAGTTCTTCCGGCATCCGTGCGGCACCGGGCCGTTCGCGTTCGAGTCCTGGCGGCGCGCGGAGTCCATCACGATCGCGCGGTTCGAGGACTACTGGGGGGCGCCGGCCGGCCCCGAGCGCGTGATCTTCCGTTCCATCCCGGAGAACTCCACGCGGTTCTTCGAGCTGCTCTCGGGTTCGCTCGATCTGATGGACGGCGTTCCGCCGGACGACGTCGGCGCGATCGAGAAGAACCGCTCGCTCGAGCTGCTGAAGGCCCCGGGGATGAACGTCGCGTACCTCGCGATGAACCTGGATCATCAGCCGTTCGACGACGTGCGCGTGCGTCAGGCCGTGAACTATGCGGTGGACAAGCGCGCCATCGTCGACGGGCTGTACGCCGGTCTCGCCGAGCCCGCGGTCGGTCCCGTGCCGCCGAACGTCTTCGCCGCCCGGACCGATCTCGCGGACTACGCGCACGATCCCGAGAAGGCGAAGGCGCTGCTGCGCGAGGCCGGCTACCCCGACGGATTCGAGACCACGCTGTGGACGATGACGGGCCCGCGCCCGTACATGCCGCAACCGCTGCGCGTGGCGCAGGTGCTCCAGGCCGATCTCGCCACGGTCGGGATCCACGCGAACATCGTCTCCTACGAGTGGGGGACGTATCTGGATCGCGTGCACCGCGGCCACCACGACCTCGCGCTGCTCGGCTGGCAGGCGGACAACGGCGACCCGGACAACTTCCTGTTCGTCCACTTCGACGAGAGCGCGGCCCAGCCGCCGGCCGGGAACATCGCGTTCTACCGGGGCGAGCGCGTGCACGAGCTCCTGCTCGAGGGACAGCGCACGATCGATCCGGAGCGGCGGATCGCCGTCTACGGAGAGGTGCAGGAGATCCTGCATCGGGACGCGCCGTGGGTGCCGCTGGTGCACACGCTGGAGATCGCGGCGCAGAGCAAGCGGGTGTCGGGCTACCGGTTGCATCCGACGGGACGGGTGATCCTGTCCGGCGTGGAGCTCGCGCGCTAGTCGCGCGTTCCGCCGGACTCGCGGGTCAGGGGGAGACGGGTTGCTGGGGTACGTCGTTCGCCGCATCGCGTGGCTCGCCCCGACGCTGTTCGGGGTCTCGCTCGTCACGTTCTTCTTCGTGCACTGGATGCCCGGCGATCCCGCGGAGATCCTCGCGGGCGAGCACGCGTCGCCGACGTTGATCGCGGAGATCCGGCACGAGCTGCGGCTCGATCGCCCGCTCCCCGAGCAGTACGTCCGCTACCTCGGCGACGTGGCGCGCGGCGACCTCGGGCGATCCGCGAAGACACACGAGGACGTCCGGGACGAGATCCGCCGCTACTTTCCCGCGACCGCCGAGCTCGCGCTCGCCGCGATGACGATCGCGATCGCGATCGGCGTTCCGGCCGGACTCGTGGCCGCGCGGCGGCCCGGCGGCTGGGTGGACGCGACCGCGACGTCGATCGCGTCCGTCGGCGTTTCCATGCCCGTGTTCTGGCTCGGGCTGCTGCTGATGTACGCGTTCGCGGTGCACTGGCCGATCCTGCCGGTTTCGGGTCGGGGCTTCGCGGCGTCGGAGATCGAACCTCGCACCGGCCTCGTGGTCCTGGACGCCCTGCTCGCGCGGGATTTCTCCGCGGCGGCGGCGTCGGCTCGCCACCTCGTGCTGCCGGCGCTGGTGCTCGGCACCGTGCCGATGGCGGTGCTGGCCCGCATGACGCGCTCCTCCGTGGTGGAGGCGCTCGGGCAGGACTACGTTCGCACCGCGCGTTCGAAGGGACTGCGCGAGAGCACGGTGCTGCTGCGACACGCGGCCCGCAACGGCATCCTGCCGACGCTGACGGTGGCGGGCCTCCAGTTCGGCGCGCTGCTCGGTGGAGCGATCCTGACCGAGACGATCTTCGCGTGGCCGG
>JAGQIB010000571.1 GCA_020431545.1 Gemmatimonadota bacterium | reverse complement strand
GCCCTGCCCCTCCGGGTGTGGCCGAACCCGGCCCCGGCCGGTGCGCGCGCCGTGGAGCTCTCCGCCGCCGAGGCCGAGATCGCGATCTTCGACCTGGCCGGCCGCCGGATCCGCACCCTGCCCGCGGGCGCCGCCCGCTGGGACCTCCGGACCGACCTCGGCCGGCCGGTGGCGGCCGGGATCTACTTCCTGCGACCGGACGGCGTCCGTCGCGGGGGCGCCCGGGTCGTCGTGCTGGGCCGCTAGCCGACCGTCGGCACCGCCAGCTCCCTCGAAACCGGTCCGCGGCGGCTCCGCCGCCTCCTCCGATTCGCGACTGCCAGTTCATATTTTCCATGAACCGCGAGAGATCGCGTATCATAGGCGCTATGAGTCCCACCCCGTCCCGCCGCCGATCCGGCGTCCTCGTCATCCTGGCCGTGACCCTCGTCGCGATTCTCGGCGTGGCGACCTGGGGGCTGATCGATTCGCGGCGCGAGGCGCGGGAGATCGCGGTCGCGGATCTCGCGCTGCGCACCACCGCGCAGGCGCGCACCGTGGAGTCCGCGCTCGCCACGCTCCGCGGCGATCTCCTGTTCCTCGCGCAGTCGCCCACCATCACGCGCGCGGCCGAGATGCTGATCGACGACGATCCGTTCCGGCAGCGGCAGGGCCGACTCGACGTGGAAGGCACGCTGTACCTGTTCGCGGAATCGCACGCCGCGATCGAGCGACTCGTTCTCCTCGGTCGCGACGGCACGGAGCTGCTCGGCATCGGTCGCCGGCAGGATCGACCCGTGTTCCTCGGCGCCGACGATCTCGAGAACCTCGAGAACGACGACGCCCTCGCCGCGACCGTACGCTCCGTGTGGCCGCTCGGCCGACGCGTCGGCGCCGGCACGCTGCTCGCGTGGATCGCGCCCGCCCGCCTGCTCGACACCGCCGTCCCCGCCGGCAGCGCCACGCTCACGCTCACGACCGAGCCGCTCGCGGCCCCCACGGCGGAACGCTCCGCGGGTACCGTGACCGTGCGCCAGCCCGTGGAGCGCGCGGACTGGACCCCGCCGATTCACTGGACGCTCGCGCGCCGCGAGAACGAGAGCGAGCTGCTCGGTTCCTACGACGTTCTCGCGCGCCGGTTCCGCACGACGCTGCTGCTCGACTTCGTCCTCCTGTCCGGCGCGTTCGGCCTCGCCGTGTTCGCGTACCGGCACGCGCGGCGCGCGGATCGCGCCGAGGCGGAGAACCGGCACCAGGAACGCGTGCGCGAGCTGGAGCGACAGGTGCAGCACGCGGACCGTCTCGCGAGCGTCGGCCGGCTCGCGGCCGGCATCGCGCACGAGATCAACAACCCGCTCGAGGGCATGGCGAACTACCTGGCACTCCTGCGCGACGATCTCCGCGAGGGACGCGCGGAGGAGGCCGAGCCGCTCGTGGATCGCGTGCAGGAGGGACTCGATCGCACCGCGGGCATCGTGCGGCAGGTGCTCTCGTTCGCGGACCCGGGACGCAGCCCGCGCGAACCCGTCGACCTCGCCGACGTGCTGGACCGCACCGTGTCGTTCGTGCGTCGCAACCCCGAGTTCCGGCACCTGGAGCTGGCGCTGGAGACGTCGCGGCCGCTCGCGCTGGAGGGCAACTCCACCACCCTCGGCCAGCTGTTCCTGAATCTGGTGCTGAACGCGTGCCACGCGCAGCCCGAGTCCGGCCGCGTGGACGTGCGCGCCGCGCTGGAGAACGGCGGCGCGCTCGCGATCGTGTCCGTGGAGGACCGCGGCCCCGGCCTGACCGACGAGGTGAAACGTCGCCTGTTCGAGCCGTTCCATTCCACGCGCGGCTCGACCGGACTCGGACTCGCGATCTGCCACGGCATCGTGGAGGACCACGGCGGCACGATCCGCGGCGAGAACCGCGCGGACGGCGGCGCGCGCTTCACCGTGGAGCTTCCGCTCGGAGGGACGAAATGAAGAAGGCGGGAACCGTGCTGCTCGTGGACGACGAGGACTACGTCCGCGACTCGCTCGCGAAGCTGCTGGAGCGGCGCGGCTGGATCGTGCGCGTGGCATCCTCCGCGAAGGACGCCACGCAGGCGCATCTGCTGGACGGCGTGGACGTGGTGATCTCCGACCTGCGCATGCCGGACGAGGACGGGCTCACGCTCGTCGGCCGCCTCGCGAAGACGGACCCGGCACTTCCGGTGATCGTGCTCACGGGCCACGGCACGGTGAAGTCCGCCGTGGACTGCATGAAGGCGGGCGCGTTCGAGTACGTGATGAAGCCGGTGGAACCGGACGAGCTCGGCATCATCCTCGAGCGCGCGACCGCGCAGTCCGACCTGAAGCGCGAGGTCGACTACCTGCGCGACCGGAAGGCGTCGCAGGAGAAGCACGACGAGCCGCTCGGCGTGAGTGCGGAGTGGAAGCAGGTGGTGTCGATCGCGGAGCTCGCGGCGCCCACCGACACGTCCGT
>JAGQIB010000570.1 GCA_020431545.1 Gemmatimonadota bacterium | reverse complement strand
TCGCCGTCGTTGTCGTAGTCGGCCCACGTCAGGCCGTTCGCTTCCCGGAACGGTTCGAAGATCCCCGGGAAGACGTCGTCCGTGGCGAGATTGAAGGCGATCGCGCCGTCGTTCCGCCAGAACTCTCCGGCCTGGTAAGGCGGATTCGTCGTGATGAGATCCGGATCGCCGTCCTGATCGAAGTCCGCGCTCGCGCAGTGCAAGCGCGCCGAGCACCACGAAGACGTATTCGGGAAACGCGAGAAGGTCTCGTCTCCGTTGTTCACGAACAGCACGCTCGGTCGCAGGAAGCCGTTCCGGTAGTCGTTCGCGACGAAGATGTCGAGATCGCCGTCGTTCTCCACGTCGAGGAACGTGATCTCGCGACCGCGACCCTCGGTGTCGTCGACGCCGGCCGCGATCGCCCCGTCCTCCAGGATTCCCCCGCCGCGATTCCAGAAGAACTCGTTGTCCTGCTCGCGACCGTGGATCAGGTAGTTGTCGGGCGTGCCGTCCTTGTTGAAGTCCGCCCACAACTGGTCGTGCCGGTCGGGTTCGATGTTCGGGTAGTAGTGCGACGTGACCCGCATCGGCGGCGTGCCGAGGTTGTCGTAGAAGTCCTGACCGAGCCAGTGGTTGTTCGCGTAGAAGTCCGTGTCGCCGTCGCCGTCGAAATCGACGAAGCCGGCGGCGTAGCTCATGCTGTCGCCCGAAGCGACTCCCCACAGATCCGTGACGTCGACGAAGGTCGCCGCCGCGGGTCGGGCCGCAACGAGAAGGAAGATGGCGAGCGCGAGGTGGACACGGGGATCGAGCGCCGTCACTGGGGAACGGCGGCTGCGAAGACCGGACAAAGAGTCACTCCTCAGATGTCGAACTCCGGGGCGGGCCGCCTTGTGCTCGGTCGAACCGCACCGAGCCGGCCCTGCTAGTCTATCACGTGCCGAACGGCCCCTCAACCGCGGGAGCGCCCCTCCGCGGGGCCGGCGGCGGGATTTGCCGGGGCCGCAAACTTCCGCAAGGCTCGGCAACACGAAAGCGATCCCGGTGAACGGACGCTCGAAGGCGCCGGGATCGATCAGCGGAACAGGGACTTGATGCCGCCCCAGCTCGAGGTCTGGACGCTCACCGGTTGGGCCGGCGTGAGCTCGACGTTCCAGGAAGCGCCATAGCCGACCGGCACCCCACCTCCGTAGATGGAGACCGCTGCCTCGAAGTTCCAGGCGCGACTGTCCCCGAGTCCCGCGAACTCGGTGCCGCCCTCGAACAGCAGATCACCGGACGCCGTGACGATCCCGAAGAAGTCGCGAATCTCGAGCTCCGTGAGGGTCGCGAAGAGCAGCGCCTGCCCATCGTGGAAGGTCGACGGCACGAGCGCGTTCGGCGGATTCGGGAGGAAGGCGGAGTTGCGCTCCGAATCCCAGCGGACCTCGAGCACGCCGAACGTGAGCCGATGGATGCGAATGCCGGGCGCGGGCTCCTCGAGATCCCAGACCACCGGTCCCGTCAGGGTCCAGGTCAGTTCGCCCTCGGAAGGAAGCGGAATCGGGGACTCGCTGTCGGAGGGATTGATCATCCCCACGAGCTCGATCGATTGCCCGTACTCGGGAAGCCCCACGGGAAATCCGAGTCCCTGTCCGCGAAGCCACTGCTCCGGCGAACCGGCGCGTGAGCCGGTGGTGACCGTCAGCAATGCGCCCGCCGCCACGGCGAGCGCGAAACCCCGGCGACGGATGTGCCGCGCGCCACTCATGGTGCCTCCCTCGGGCGGATCCGCGAGAGAGGACACGCGGGTTACGCCACCCCCGACTCTAAGAAACAGCC
>JAGQIB010000024.1 GCA_020431545.1 Gemmatimonadota bacterium | reverse complement strand
GTACTCCTCGCGCTCCTCGATCGTGACCTCGTGGAACTTCAGGTCGTCGTACGTCGCGAAGCGCTGCACTTCCTGACGCGCGAGATCACCGTACGGCATCGGATGCCGCACCACCGCGACCCGATGGCCGAGGCGCGTGAGGACGGAAGCGACACGACGGCTCGTCTGGCTCTTGCCGCAACCGGTGCGCGCGGCCGTCACGGCCACGACGGGCACCTTGGCCTCGAGCTGGGTCCGCGCGGGACCGAGCAGCTCCCAGTCGGCGCCGGCGGCGAGGGCCTCGGACGCGAGCTGCATCACGCGCGAATACGGAACGTCGCTGTACGCGAACACGACCCGGTCGACCCGGTGGTGCTTGATGAGGCGGGTCATCTCGGACTCCGGCTCGATCGGAATCCCGTGGGGGTAGTTCGGGCCGGACAGCGCCGGCGGATAGAGGCGTCCTTCGATGTTCGGAATCTGCGTGGCCGTGAAGGCGACGACTTCGTAGCGCGGGTCGTTGCGGAAGACCACGTTGAAGTCGTGGAAGTCGCGACCGGCGGCGCCCAGGATCAAGATGCGTTCGGGCATGGGAGTCCCTCCGGAAACCCGGGTCCGGTGGAAGTCCTGCCCGGCCCCAATCTGGCCGGGGCGCGCGGGGGCGGCAAGGGGGGCGGATCCGTTGCGTGGTCCGCACCGCGAGGCCCGTGCTAGGGTGAGACGCCTCGAACGTCTCCCATCAACCCCGCCGGAGTCGCGCTTGGAGAATCACGCCGTCCTCACGAACGACGCGGTCGTACTCGGGCTCCTCATGGTCACCCTGGGCGCGGTGTTCTGGACGTCGCGCTCCGAGCACCCGGCGTTCCGGCGCTTCTACAAGTACGTCCCCGCGCTTCTGCTCTGCTACTTCATCCCATCGCTCTACAACACGTTCGGGCTGATCGACGGCGAGGCGTCGCGCCTGTACTTCGTGGCGTCGCGCTACCTGCTTCCGACGACGCTCGTGCTGCTGACGCTGAGCATCGATCTGCCGGCGATCCTCCGACTCGGGCCCAAGGCGCTCGTGATGTTCCTCACCGCGACGACCGGCATCGTGCTCGGCGGGCCGCTGGCGGTGCTCGTGTTCTCGGTGGTGCACCCGGAAACGGTCGGCGGGGTAGGGCCCGACCAGGTCTGGCGGGGGCTGGCCACGATCGCGGGGAGCTGGATCGGGGGCGGCGCGAACATGGCCGCGATGAAGGAAGTGTTCGGCGTGAGCGACGGCCTGTTCTCCGCCATGGTGGCGGTCGACGTGCTCGTGGCGAACGTCTGGATGGCGGTGCTGCTGTTCATGGCGGGAGAGAGCAAGGCGATCGACGCGCGGCTCGGCGCCGACACGTCGGCGATCGACGCGCTGCGCGCGAAGATCGAGGAATTCCAGGCGAAGCACGCGCGGATCCCCACGCTCAACGACGTGATGATCGTGGCCGCGGTCGGATTCGGCGCGACGGGACTCGCCCACTTCGGGGCGGACGCGCTCGCCCCCTGGATCCAGCGTACCGCGCCGGCGCTCGAGCGCCTGAGCCTCACGAGCTCGTTCTTCTGGCTGGTGGTCATCGCGACCACGCTCGGACTCCTGCTCTCGTTCACGCGAGCACGCGAGCTGGAGGGGGTCGGCGCGTCGCGGATGGGGTCCGCGTTCCTGTACGTGCTCGTCGCGACGATCGGCATGCACATGGACATCGGCGCGGTGTTCGAGCGCCCCATGCTGTTCGCGGTGGGGCTCGTGTGGATGGCGTTCCACTCCACGCTGCTGCTCGTGGTGGGCCGCCTGATCCGCGCGCCGACGTTCTACCTCGCGGTCGGCAGCCAGGCGAACGTGGGCGGGGCGGCGTCGGCGCCGGTGGTCGCTTCGGCGTTCCATCCTTCGCTCGCGCCGGTCGGCGTGCTGCTCGCGGTGCTGGGGTACGCGCTCGGGACCTACGGCGCGTGGGTGTGCGGGCAGCTCATGCGGCTGGCGTCGCCGTCGTAGGACACAGGCCGCCGTTTCCGCGGACAGGACCGTCGGCCGAAGCACCCCGAGGTGGTAGAATCGTCACTCGGAGATGGCGATGGAACAGGAACGAAACCGACGAAATCTGACTGCTCGGGTCGTTCGCCCCGGGGAAGCGATGCCCGAGGATGACGACTGGCTCGCCCTCTCCGTGGAGGAGCGAATCGCCGCCGTTTGGCGGCTGACGAGAATGTGCCAGGCCTGGAGGCAAGACGGCGCCCGTGAACCGCGACTTGATCGAACTGTTGGCCGCGTTCAACGACCACGGAGTTGAGTTCATCGTGGTCGGTGCCCACGCGCTGGCCGCGCACGGTCACGTACGCGCCACGAAGGACCTCGACCTCTGGATCCGGCCGAGTCTCGAGAACGCGTCGCGCGCGATGCACGCCCTCGCGTACTTCGGCGCTCCCCTGCACGATCTCACCTCATCCAGAACAAGCGCGTGTCGGGAAGGCTGCAGGACCTGGCCGACGTGGAGTGGCTCGAGCGCGGCGCGGACGATCTCTAGGCAACGGCAGCGCGTCCGCGGGGGCGAGTGAACGGAAGGGAACAGAAAGGGGGCCGGCGGACGACGTCCACCGGCCCCTCTCGTTTGCGCTGACCTGCGATCGACGCAGTTGCGGGCGCGGACGCGCGCTAGCTCTCGTCCCCGTGGTCCCCGTCATCTCCGCCGTCGCACCCGCAGCCGCCGATCCGCGTGTCGTCGCCGATCTCGATCCAGGTGTCGAGCACGCGAATCGCGGCGAGTGATCCGTCCTCGTTCTCTTCCACTTCCTGCACGGTGCCCTTCACGCGATCGCGCGCGCCGCGCCAGCAGTGGATGCGGCGGGCGGCGAGGACTTCATCCTCCCCGCGGACCACGCGGCCGGTCGGGTCCACGCGCACGCGCGTGCCGAGCTCGACCTCGTCCAGGGACGGGAGCGGGCAGCCGCCGTCGCCGTCGATGCGCTCGTCGCCGCCGCCTCCGTCCTCCGGGGCGACCGCGACCGGCGTGCCCATCACGTACAGCAGGCCGCGCTCGAGGTCCTTGTCCGTGGCCGGGCCGCGGAGCGAGCCGAGCGGCGCGGAGCGGAGATCGTCGTCGTTGTCGCCATCGTCGCAGCGGCCGACCTCGATCAGCTCGGCCACGAGGCGATCGGGCTCGCCCGCGTACTCGCCCTTCGCGTGCACGCGATCGCCGACCCGGATCGGCGTGTCGTCGCCCACGCGACGGCAGCCGAAGCTCGCCGCGAGGAAGTTGCCGCCCTCCGGCAGCACCACGGTCATCGACGAAGCGGTCGTCGGCTGCCAGCCATCGGTCACCACGGCGCCGACGTCGTACACGCCGGCCGGCAACGCGTCGAAGCGGTACGAGCCGTCCTCGTTCGTGGTGGCGTCGTGCAGCGTCTCGCCGTCCTGTGACAGGACCACCGCGGCGCCGCCGAGGCCCGGCTCGTCGTCGTCGATCTCGCCGTTCGCGTTCAGGTCGTTCCACACGAAGCCGCCGATCGTGCCGCTGCCGGGCTCGAGGCCGGCGTCGATGCGCGCGACGAAGCCCACACCCTGACCGGCCTCGACGTCGAACATCGCGGTGCGCACGAAGCTCTCCTCGCCCGGAGTCCACAGCGCGTCGTCGTTCTCGAACGCGAACACGAGCTGCGCGCCGGCGCCGGAGAGGTCGTTGTCCGAGTTCGTCAGCGTCGCGCCCGGGGGCGAGATCTGCACGAACGTGAGCACCACCGGCTCGGGGTACGTCATCTGGGTGTCGTTGCGGACGGTGAAGTCCACGAGCAGCGCCTGGTCCTCGTCGCTCCAGCGGACGTCGGTGCCGTGGAGCACGAACGCGCCACCGCCGTCGGGGGCGAGCTCGGTGCGGATCTCGAACGAGGCGGCGTCGGGGCCGAACTCGCCCCGGAGCATCCCGCCCTCGCCGGGGGCGCCGGCCGGACCGGCGGAATCCCCGCCACAGGAGGCGAGGAACAGCGAAAGGGTGCTCAGGGGCAAGAGACGGCGGGTCAGCAAGCGGAACATGGTGATTTCTCCCGGGTTGACGGCGACACGGGTCCCGAATTCCCGGCCGGCCGTGGGGACCAATATCCCAGGTACCGCCCGGGGAAACAACCCGCCCCTCCCAGCGTCCCCTGTCCGGCTTCTTCCCGGCCCTCGAGGTGATCTCGGGGGATCCCCCGGGGCGAGACGTCCGGCCCGGGGCACGGTACAGTGTCCCGTCGTCGCGCGCCGGATCGCGCCGCGACGCCCAGAACCCGCGGAGAGGGAGCACACTCGAATGAAGCGTTTTACCCCGGTTCTCGCCGCCCTGACGCTCGCGGCCTCGCTCGCCGGCCCGGCCACCGCGCAGGACCGGATCGGCTTCGCGAACCTCGAAGTCATCCTGGCCTACATGCCGGACGCGAAGACGGTCAACGACCAGCTCGACAGCTACCAGCGGGACCTCGGCAAGCAGCTCGAGACGAAGCAGTCCTACGCGCAGCAGAAGTTCGCGGAGTACCAGGACGCGAAGAGCGCGGGCGTGGCGTCCGAGGCGAAGATCACCGAGATGGAGACGGAGCTGCAACGCCTGGACCGCGAGATCCGTCAGGCGGCGCAGAACGCGGACGAGAAGATGCTCACGCGCCGCAACGAGCTGATGGAGCCGATCGTGGAGAAGCTCCAGAAGACGATCGAGATCGTGGCCAAGGCGGAGGGCTACACGGTGGTCGTGAACGGCGTGGACGGCGCGGGAACGTCGATCGTGCTGTACGGCCCCGAGGATCGGGACCTCACGAAGAAGATCCTGCAGGAGATGGGCGTCCAGGTGCCGGAGAGCGGGGAGGCGCCGAAGAAGTAGCGGGCGCTCGCGACGGGAGAGAGACGGGCCGGCGGAGCGAGGGCTGCGCCGGCCCTCTTCTTGGTCGGTCGGGTCGGCCAGTCCAACCAATTCGTCCGCCGCCCGCATTTGACTCCGGACCGCCGATTCTGGTTCTCTGGTGTCATGCGAAACCTCCGAAAGCCACGGCCGCTCAGCGCCGCCTGCCTCTTTGCACTGCTCTCGATCACGTCGTCGCCGGCCGGGGCCGAGGAAGCGGAGACCGTTCCCTCGTTCGACCTGCCGCACGAGGAAGCCCCGAAGCATCCCTACATTCCCGTCTCGCGCGAGCAGCAGGCGCGGTCGCGCGCCACGAACTTCACGCGCGGGACGTTCACGGCCGTGCAGGTCAACGTCGACGCGCTCGGTCAGAACATCGTGGGCGACGCCGCGAACGAGCCGTCCATCGGCGTGGATCCCACGAACCCGGACCGCATGGTCATCGGGTGGCGTCAGTTCGACACGATCGCGAGCGACTTCCGCCAGGCCGGCTACGGCCACACGACGGACGGCGGCGCGACCTGGACGTTCCCCGGCGTGATCGAGCCGGGAATCTTCCGTTCCGATCCGGTGCTCGGCGCCGATTCCGAAGGCACGATCCACTACAACAGCCTCACCATCGAGAACGTGTCCGACTACGTGTGCGACGTCTTCCGCGCGCCGACCGGCGGGTTCGCCTGGGACGGCGGCGTCCGGGCGCAGGGCGGCGACAAGCAGTGGATGGTCGTGGACGCCACGGGCAGCGCCGGCGACGGTCACCTCTACGCGTACTGGACCGCGTTCTTCAGCAGCTGCCCGCCGGGCTTCTTCACGCGCTCGCCGAACTTCGGTGATTCCTACGAGCCGTGCATCTCGGTGCCCGGCAGTCCGCAGTGGGGCTCGCTCACCGTCGCGCCGAACGGCCTCCTGTACGTTTTCGGCGCCACGGGCAGCACCTTCACGCTCGCGCGCTCTTCGAACGCCCGGTTCGCGCTCGGTCCGGCCATCGCGTGGGATCTCTCCACGACGGTCTCGCTGGGCGGCTTCATCGACGACCGCGTCGGGCCGAATCCCGGCGGTCTGCTCGGCCAGGCCTGGATCGCGGCCGATCCCCGCCCGGTGGGACCGCTCGGTCCGACGCTGTACGCGCTCTGCTCCGTCAATCCGCCGGGCGCAGATCCGCTCGACGTTCACTTCGCGCGCAGCACGGACGCCGGCGCCACCTGGAGCGCGCCCGTCCGTGTGAACGACGACGCGAGCACGTCCGCCTACCAGTGGTTCGGCACGATGTCCGTGGCCCCGTCCGGTCGAATCGACGCGGTGTGGCTCGACACGCGCGACAATCCCGGCAGCGTGAACTCGTCGCTGTACTACTCGTACTCCGTGGACGGCGGCGCGACGTGGTCCGCGAACGAGCGCCTGTCGGATGCGTTCAATCCGCTGATCGGGTGGCCGCAGCAGAACAAGATGGGCGACTACTTCCACATGGTGTCGGACGACCTCGGCTTCCGCCTCGCATGGGCCGCGACGTTCAACGGCGAGCAGGACGTCTACTTCGGCCGCAAGCTCGTGCCGGCCGTCGCCGTGGACGAGAACCTGAGCCCGCACCCCGGCGTGCTGCTCGCGTGCGATCCGAACCCGTTCGACTCCGGCACCACGATCCGCTACGAGGTCCCGCGCGATTCGCACGTGACGCTCAAGGTCTACGACGCGCTCGGGCGCTGGGTGACCACGCTCGTGGACGCGGACCGGGCGGCGGGCACGTACTCCGCGCGCTTCGATGGCGAGAGTCTCGCGAGCGGCATGTACTTCACGCACCTGCGCGCGGGCGGCGTGTCGGTGACCGAGAAGGTGCTGCGGGTGAACTAGCCTGGCACCGCCGAGGCGGTTGCGTCCGAAACGACGGGTGCCAGGAAGAAGGGCCGGGAGACGATGTCCCCCGGCCCTTTCGCTTGCCGCACCGCTTCGGAACGAACGCTACGCGCCCGCTCCCACCGCCTGCCCGCCGCTCGCGCGCAGCAGGTTCAGGGCCGAGCCGGCCTCGAACCACTCGATCTGCTCCGCGTTCAGCGAGTGCTTCACGGTGATGCGATCCTCGCTGCCGTCTGCGTGGCTCAGGATCACGGTGTGGGTGCTGCCCGGCTTCAGGCCGGAGAGGCCCGTCACCGAGATGCGGTCGTCCTGCCGGACCTTCTCGTAGTCCTTCGGGTCCGCGAACGTGAGCGGCAGCACGCCCTGCTTCTTGAGGTTCGTCTCGTGGATGCGGGCGAAGCTCCGCACGATCACGGCCGCGGCGCCGAGATGACGCGGGCACATGGCCGCGTGCTCGCGGCTCGAGCCCTCGCCGTAGTTCTCGTCGCCCACCACGATCCAGCGAGTGCCGCGCTTCTTGTAGTCGCGCGCGACCTTCGCCACGTTCACGCCTTCCTCGCCCGTGAACAGGTTCTTCGTGGTGCCGGCCTCGCCGCCGAACGCGCCGTTCGCACCGAGGAACATGTTGTCCGAGATGCGATCGAGATGGCCGCGGTAGCGGAGCCACGGGCCGGCCGGCGAGATGTGATCCGTGGTGCACTTGCCCTTCGCCTTGAGGAGGAGCGGCAGCTTCTCGAAGTCCTTGCCGTCCCACTTCGCGAACGGCGTGAGCAGCTGCAGACGCTCCGAGTCCGGCGCGACGTTCACCGTGACGTCGGCGCCGTTGCCGGACGGCGGCAGGAAGCCCTTCTCGTCCGGCACGAATCCCTTCGCGGGGAGCTCGTCGCCGGTCGGCGGCTCGAGCTTGAACTCCTTGCCGTCCGCGCCCTTCAGCGTGTCCGTCATCGGGTTGAAGTTCAGCGAACCCGCGAGCGCCATGGCCGTGACGATCTCCGGGCTGCCGATGAACGCGAGCGTCTCGGGACTGCCGTCGTTCCGGCGCGGGAAGTTCCGGTTGTACGACGTGAGGATCGAGTTCCGCGTGCCCTTCTGGATGTCCTGGCGATTCCACTGGCCGATGCACGGCCCGCACGCGTTCGCGAGCACGACCCCACCCATGGCCTCCAGGTCCTGGAGCTGTCCGTCGCGCTGGATCGTGGCGTAGATCTGATCCGAGCCCGGCGTGACCATGAAGTTGCTCTTGGCCTTGAGTCCGTGCGCTGCTGCCTGCCGCGCGATGTGCGCGGAGCGCGAGATGTCCTCGTACGAGGAGTTCGTGCAGCTGCCGATCAGGGCCGCGGTGATCTCGGCCGGGTAGTTCTCCTTCTCCACGTCGCTCTCCATCCGCGACACCGGCCGCGCGAGGTCCGGCGTGTGCGGCCCCACGATGTGCGGCTCGAGCGAGCTGAGGTCGATCTCCACGACCTCGTCGAAGAACTTCTCGGGATTCTGCTCGACCTCCGGATCCGCGCGCAGGTGCTCGGCCACCGAGTCCGCAGCCGCCGCCACGTCGGCGCGGCGCGTGGCCTTCAGGTACGTGGCCGCACGATCGTCGTACGGGAAGATCGACGTGGTCGCGCCGAGCTCCGCCCCCATGTTCGTGATCGTGCCCTTGCCGGTGGCGCTGATCGAGCGCGTGCCGGGTCCGAAGTACTCGATGATGCGGTTCGTGCCGCCCTTCACCGTGAGGATGCCGGCGAGCTTCAGGATCACGTCCTTCGGCGCCGTCCAGCCCGAGAGCTTGCCGGTGAGCTTCACGCCCACGAGCTTCGGCTGCAGCACCTCCCACGGCATCCCGGCCATCACGTCCACCGCATCTGCGCCGCCCACGCCGACCGCGATCATGCCGAGGCCGCCCGCGTTCGGCGTGTGCGAGTCCGTGCCGATCATCATGCCGCCCGGGAACGCATAGTTCTCGAGCACGACCTGGTGAATGATGCCGGCGCCCGGCCGCCAGAATCCGATCTTGTACTTCTTCGAGACGTCTTCCAGGAACTTGTAGACCTCGGAGTTCGTGTCCACGGCGTGCGCGGTGTCCTCGCGCGCTCCCGCCTGCGCCATGATCAGGTGATCGCAGTGCACGGTGGTCGGCACCGCCGTGGTCGGGCGGCCGGCCATCATGAACTGCAGCAGCGCCATCTGCGCGGTGGCGTCCTGCATCGCGACGCGATCCGGCGACAGGAGCAGGAACGCGGTGCCGCGCTCGAACTGCTGACCCTGCGGGTCGTGCAGGTGGGAGAACACGACCTTCTCGGCGTACGTCAGCGGACGGCCGAGGCGCTTGCGCATCGCGGCGAGGCGCGAAGGCAGCGCGTCGTAGACTTGTTTCGCGAGGGAGACGACCTCAGACATCTTCGGTCCTTTCGTCGGCGTTCGGGCGATGGCCGCGCAGGCGGCCTCTGCCCCTTCTATCGGCGCATTTCCCTGCAATCTAGCGGGTCGTGACGGCTCCGGCAATCGCAGCCGTTTTCGGGCCATTCCGGCGCCGGGCAGCCGGCCCGACCGCGAGGAGGGGCCCCGCGGAGCGTCGGGCCGGCGTAGAATCCCGGCTCGCCATCCGCCCGGAGGAACCATGCGACTGCGATCGGTGAACGTCTCCCCGGTGAGGGAGATCGAGAAGGACGGCAAGGTCTGGCGCACCGCGATCTACAAGGAGCCCG
Source organism: Gemmatimonadota bacterium (assembly GCA_020431545.1). Lineage (GTDB taxonomy): Bacteria > ARS69 > ARS69 > ARS69 > ARS69 > JAGQIB01. The sequence continues at coordinate 7,553 of JAGQIB010000024.1, read as the reverse complement.
TCGAGGGGCGTCGTCACGTCGGCCGCCTGTCCGTGGACGGCGACGAGCAGGCGAACCTCCAGGTCCACGGCGGCCCCGAGAAGGCCGTGTACGCCTACCCGTTCGAGCACTACGCGGACTGGTCGCGAGACTACGACGGGCAGTCCTTCGCCCCAGGCCACTTCGGCGAGAACCTGACGCTGGAGGGGCTGTCGGAGCACGAGGTCCGCGCCGGCGATCGCCTCCGCATCGGCACGGCCGAGTTCGTGGTGACCACGCCGCGCCAGCCGTGCGCGAAGTTCGCGATGAAGATGGGCGGGCCGGAGGCCGTGCGCCGCATGTGGGAGACCGGGCGCTGCGGGTTCTACCTGTCGGTCGCACGCGAGGGCGAGATCGGAGCGGGGGACCCGGTGGAGCATCGGCCCGGCGCCGATCCCCAGGCCGCCACGATCGCGGCCGTATTCGCGGCGAAGGCACCGAAGACCCTGAAGTAGGGAGCGAGCGAGAACCAGCCGGAGGAGAATGTGTCCGCCTACGTCATCCTGGATGTGAACGTCACCGATCCCGCCCGCTACGAGGAGTACAAGAAGCTGTCGGGTCCGGCGCTCGAGCCGTTCGGCGGCCGGTTCCTCGTACGCGGCGGCGCGCACGAAGTGCTGGAAGGCAACTGGAAGCCGAATCGCGTGGTGGTGCTGGAGTTCGACAGCGTCGAGCAGGCGAAGCGCTGGTACGACTCCGAGCAGTACCGGCCCGCGAAGGCGATCCGTCTCGCCGCCTCGGAAGGGAGCATGATCGTGGTGCAGGGCGCCTGATGATTCGCGGCGCCCGCTACGTGCACACGTGAGTCGCATCCTCGTGGTCGGCTGTTCCGGAGCCGGCAAGTCCACGCTCGCGCGCCAGCTCGGCGCCCGTCTCCATCTTCCCGTCGTCCATCTCGATCGCCACTACTGGAACGCCGGCTGGCGCCCCACGCCGGACACGGAGTTCGACGTTCATCTCGAGACCTTGCTCGCCGAGCCGACGTGGGTGATGGACGGCAACTACGTGCGCACGCTCGCCCGTCGACTGCGGGTAGCGGACGTCGCCGTCTTCCTGGACTTCTCCCCGTGGGTGTGTCGCACGCGCGTGATTCGAAGGACGGTCCGCTGGTTCGGGCGCGCGCGGCCGGACCTCGCGCCGGGATGCCGCGAGCAGATCGACGGGGAGTTCCTGCGCTGGGTCTGGAACTTCCACCGCGACGTCCTCCCCGAGGTGAAGAGGATCCTCCGCGCGGCGCCGCCGTCCGTGCGGGTGCTCACCGCGACGTCGCCGCGGGAGCTGGAGGCGCTGATGGGGAGTGAACGGGCGCTGGGGGGAGCTTCGCTCGCGGGCGCCGCACGCGGAACTGGATGATCCCTTCTGGAGTTGTGCCCTTTCGATGTGAGACGATCCGCCTGCGTCGCGATTCACGGAGGAGGTTCGAGATGCTCCGGATGCCACTCACATCGATGATCGCAGTGGGGATCGCCCTGTCGCTCGTTCCCGCCTCGAGGGCTGCGTCGCCCTATCTCCCCGGAGATGAGAGCTGGTTCTGGCACTATGAGGGATTCGGCACGCAGCGGTCCGTCACGGTCCTGACACCGATCCTCGTGCACGGCGAGGAGATCGTCCGCCTCGATCACGTCCAGACGGGCGCCGACCCGGATGCCTGGGAGAACTACTGGTCGGACGACGGGTCGCGCGTGTATCTGCGCGGCTTCACGAACTGGTCCGGGGTGCCGCTCACACTGACGTACGACCCGCCGATCCTGTGGGTCGATCCACCGCTGTTCGCGGGGAAGACATGGACCGCTTCCACGGACGTCTACGAAGACCTCGAGGGCAAGATCCCGGCCGGCTTTTCTTTCTTGATCGAGTTTCGGGTCACGAACGCGGATCTTCTCGAGGTCCCGGCCGGCAAGTTCCCGGCGCATCGGATCGAGTACGAGGTCCTCGCATCTCCGCGACCGACGACACTCACGGGAGAGCAAATCGCCCCGGGGCGCGGGACCTTCTACCCGTATCGCTGGGAGGCCGCCGGTGTCGGGGTGGTGCGTGACAATCTCGGGGCGACCGCCTACGTCGACCTGACCTCGTTCGGAAGTACTGTCTCGGTGGAGTCGATCTCCTTCTCCGATCTCAAGGGATGGTATCGAGCGGCGAGGCCGGAGGTCACGAGGTGAGCCATCGCAACGTCCGGTCCGCCGGGCGGTAGTCGCGAACTCCCGTGACGATCTCCGTACTCCGCCTCCAGCCTGCCGACGCCGATCGCTACACGCGGATCCGCCGCCGTATGCTCGTCGACGCGCCGTGGGCTTTCGCGGCGTCGCCGGAGGACGATCGCGCGCTCGACCCGGCGCAGCTCGCGGAAGTGCTGACGTCACCCGCCCACGCGATCTTCGCCGTGGAAGGGGACACCGCCCCGGACGGCGGAGCCCGCGAACTCGCCGCCGTCGCGTCGATTCGCCGGGAAACGTCGCCGAAGTTCGCCCACCGCGCCGGGGTCTGGGGCGTGTTCGCCGATCCGGCCTACCGCCGACGCGGATTCGGTCGCGCCGTCGTCGCGGCCGCCGTCGCGCACGCGCGCACGTGGCCCGGCGTCGACTGGGTGGACCTCGGGGTGAGCGCGAACGCGCCGGCCGCGCGGGCGCTGTACGAGAGCCTCGACTTCGTGGTGTGGGGACGCGAGCCGGACGCCACCGAGATCGACGGCGTCCGGCACGACGAGCTCTTCCTCGCACTCCGGCTCTGAGCTACTCGGCGGTGAGCGATCCGCCGGCGGCCTCGCGCAGCTTCGCCTTCAGGGTTTCCTTGTTCGTCGGGATCGCGAGGTCGTGCACGGTGAGGTTGTACGCCTCGATCCTTTCGTTCGCCTCGTTCAGGATCACGACGTCGCGATAGGTCACGGCCCAGTCGCCCCAGACGTCGTCGGTCGCGGTCTCCTGCAGCCACGGCAGGTCGCGGCCGGCCGTGATCGACGAGTTCCCGGACTCGAGGCCGGCGGGATTGATGCCGGCGATCTGCAGCGTCACGGGAAGGCCTTCGGCCTCGAGCTCGTCCTGAATCTCATCCAGGTAGCCAAACTGGCTACTGCAGTAGCCTCAGGTGGCGTGTCCGAAGTACCAGGCGGACACACCGCCGACGTAGTCGCGCGGGGACACCATCTCGCCGTTCGTGGCCGAGTTCGGGTTCACGTCCGCGATCGAGAAGTCCGGCACGGGATTCGCGGGATCCGGAGTCGTGGTGCCGTCCTTGCCGCACCCCAGCGGCAGCAGGAACGCGAGCAGGGCGACGGCCGCGAGGGGACCGGTCGCGCGGGATGGCGGGCGGCGGAACATGCGAACTCCCGAGAGCGAGGGGACGGATTCGCCCACGACTTCCGCGCGGAGACCCGGCGACCCTGCCGGGCCCACGATTCCGGAATCGTCAGGCGGGGGCGGTATCGGACAAGGTTACCAGATCGACGAGCCGCTCGACGAGAGGCGGGGGGGGCACCTCCCGCGGACGGGGGTTGGCCCGGGGCCCGGCGACGGTCTAGAGTCCGCGGACTGGCTCGGTTGCGCGATCCGGAGGGTGTCGTGAACCGAAGGGAATCCCCTGATCGAGTGCGTCCGTTCGCGCGGAGCTATCTCGCGTGGATCGCTCCGCTGTATCTGGTCGGGGCCGTCCTCGGGTATCGCTTTTACCTCACGCCCGACAGCGTGTCGGCGTTCTGGCCGGCGAGCGGGATCCTGCTGGCCGCGCTTCTCCTGACGCGGGCTCGTTGGTGGATTCCGATCGCCGCGGCTTCCGCCGGCCTCGATGCGGTCGCCGACGCGATGATGCGCCACCTGGGGCCGGTCACGTTCACGGACCTCTCGGTCCAGCTCGAAGCCCTGCTCGGAGCGACGATCATCCGTCGATTCGCGGGGGCGCGCGTCGATCTCTCGCAGTTCCGGGGACAGCTCGCCTGGCTCGCCGGCGGCGTGGTCGTGGCGCCTGCACTCGCGGCGCTTCTCGGGACGTCGTCTTTCGTTCGCATTCAGGCCGACGTCGCGTTTCTTTCGGCCTGGCAAGTCTGGTTCTTCGCCGATGCGCTCGGCGTCCTCCTGCTGACGCCGCTCGTACTCGCGTGGTTCGGGCGACCCGACCCGAAGTCTGCGCCGCGTTCGTCCCGCACGACCGAGAGCCTGGCCGCGACCCTCTTGCTGGTTCTTCTCGGGATGCGCGTGTTCGGCGGGGCGCCCGTACCGGCCCGCTCGATCCTCGACTTTCCCTATCTCGTGTACCCGATCCTGCTCTGGATCTCCCTTCGATCCGGGCCGCGCCTCGGTTCGCTCGCCGCCGTGCTCGTGGCGATCCAGGCCGTGGGGTTCACGCTCCAGGGCCGGGGCCCGTTCATCCTCTCGCAGGGCGCGACCACCCAGGCCGACGTGATCGCCATCCAGTCGTTCCTGCTGGTGGTCACGCTGTCCTGCGTCCTTCTCTACGCGCTGGTCTCCGACCGGCGACGCGCGGAGCGGGAGCGGCTGGAACTCCAGGAACAGGTGGCGGCGCTCGGCCGCATGGAACTCGTCGCGCGACTCGCCGGCGGGGTCGCGCACGACTTCAACAACGACCTCTTCGTGATCTCCGGCTACCTCGAGCAGCTGACGCGCGATCCCCGGACCGTGGCCGACGCCGACATCCTGAACACGATCCGATCCGCGGTGGAGCGATCCACGAACCGCACGCGCGAGCTGCTCACGGTCGGGCGACGCCAGAGCGTCGAGGAGTCCTCCGTGCGGGTGGCGACGCTGCTCGAGAGCGTCGAGCGGGCCGCTCGCTCGCTCCTGCGAGGGGGTGTCCGGCTCGAGCGCACCGCCGATCCGGAAGCCCACGTGCGCGTCGATCGCGGACAGCTCGAGCAGGCGTTGCTCAACCTCGTGATCAACGCCCGCGACGCGATCGAGGGCGAGGGCACGATCCGGCTCACGGCGGAGGTGCGGGACATCTCCCGCGATTCCCTCGCGCCGGCATCGACGCTCCAGCCCGGGCCCCATGTCCGGATCCGCGTGGAGGACGACGGTCACGGCATCCCACCCGAGCACCTGGAGCGGATCTTCGAGCCGTTCTTCACGACCAAGCCGGAGGATCGAGGGACGGGGCTCGGTCTCGCGTCGGCGCTCGGCATCGTGCGGAGAGCCCACGGAGATCTTCGGGTGGAGAGCACGGTGGGCCGCGGCTCGACGTTCACGATCCTGCTGCCGCTGGAGCGAGTGGATGAACCGAGCGCGCCGATCCCGTCGCCCGGCCCGTCGCCCGGCCCGTCGTTCGGGCGCTAGCTCCCGAGGCGCGCGAGCTCCTCCTCCAGCTTCGCGACCCGTGGATCGTCCGGGTTCGCTTCCCGTCGCGCCGCGAGAAGCTCGCGCAGGAACGACGCCAGGCTGTCCGTCGACTCCCCGGCCTGGCGCGCGAGGATGGCGCGCTCGTCCAGTGCCTGCACGAGACGCCCCTGCGTCGGGCCGCCGCCGGCCCGGGCATCGACGATACTCGAGTCCAGCAGCTCGCGCGCTTCCTCGAACTTCCCGGACTCGGAGAGCAACGAGCCCAGCGTGATACGAGCGTGCAGCTCCGCGGAATGGCCGCTTCCCACGGTGTCCTTCCGGATCTGCCACGCCTCGCGCGTGAGACGTTCGCTCGCCTCGGCGCGATTCGTCTTCCGGTAGACGTTCGCGAGCCCGAGCATCACGTACGTGTTCGCGACGGGCTCCGAGTCCGGTCCGCGCACGATCTCCATGGCCTCGTCGTAGATCTGCTCCGCTCCGGCGTAGTCGCCCCGATTCACGAGCGCGTTCGCGTAGTTCGCGAGCCACGGCGCGAGACGGGGATGGCCGCGACCGAGCGCCGCGCGACCGAGGCGGACCGCCGAGGAGTAGGCTTCCAGCGCCTCCTCCTTGTGGCCGGCGCGATTGAGCGTGACCGCCAGGTTGTTCCAGGACTGCGCGACGTGCGGGTGCTCGGCCCCGAGGGCCTTCGTGAACTCGTCGACGCCCTCGCGCCCGAGCTCGATCGCCTCCTCCAGATCTCCCTGCGCGCGAACCGCGCCGGCGAGGTTCACGAGCGTCATCGCGAGCTCGGGGTGGCCGCGGTCTCCGAACATCCGGCGATACATCTCGACCGCCTCGCGACCGGCCTGCGCCGCTTCGTCCGGGCGGTCGACCTCGTCGAGGATGTCGGCGAGACTGCCGAGGATCCGCGCCGTCTTCAGACCGCCGCCGGGCTCCGCCTGCCGCGCGATTCGCAACGCCTCCTCGGCCGCTTCCGCCGCTCCGGGATAGTCACCGAGCGCGCGCCGCACCACGCCGACCTCCATCCACAGCTGCGCCACCTCGGCGTCGGGTTCATCGTGCGCGGCCTGCGCCGCCCGCAACGCGACGTCGTACTCGCGCGCCGCATCTTCGTAGTGACCCTGATCGATCAGGGCGGTCGCGAGAGACGAGCGCGCGGTGCGGCGCAGGACGTCGTCGGCCGGGAGCTCCGCCTCGGCGAGCGCGAGCGATTCCCGGCAGAGCGCCTCGGCGTCCGCCGCCCGGGCCTGCCAGTGCGCGACGTCGGCGCGGTTCAGCAGCGCCTGCACGGCGTCGCGCGATCGGCCGGATCGCCGGAACTGCGCGCCCGCGGAAGCGAGTAGCGAGTCCGCCCGTTCGTACTCGGCCACGCGCAGGAACACCTGCCCGAGCAGGCCCTCCAGGTCCGCCCGCAGCTCGGGCGCCTGGGTCAGACGCTCGTCCAGGCGGCTCGCGCCTCGTTCCGCGAGCTCGCGCGCCGTCACGTCGGCGCCGCCGGGCTCCTGCGTGGGGTCCGCCGCCGTGAACACCTCGAGCAGGTAGTCCTTCACCGCCTCCGCGCGACCCGCCTCGGCGCGCGCACGATCCCGTTCCCGCGCGGCGACGTTCGCCTGCCAGGCGACGCCGACCATGCCCGCCACGACCGCCAGCGCGAGCGCGACCAGCGCCGTCGCCGCCACGCGATGACGTCTCGCGTACTTCGCGAAGCGGTACGGAAGCGTCGCCCGGCGCACGGACACGGGGAGCTGCCGGCGGAATCTCTCCAGGTCCAGGCGCAGGTCCTCCACGGAGGAGTAGCGCTCCTCGGGTGCCTTCCGGAGCGACTTCTGGAGAATGTTGTCGAGGTCCCCGCGCAGCTTCTGGCGCAGATCGGAGATCGTCGTCGCGCGGGCCGCGGCCGCGACGTCGCCGACCACGGTGCTCGGGGAAGGCGGGTCCGTCTCCACGACCGCGCGCGCCAGTTCCCCGCTGCGCGTGGTCTCGCCGTGCGGGTTGCGGCCCGTCAGGATCTCGTAGAGGAGCACGCCGAGCGCGAACACGTCGGTCGCGGTGGACGTCGGCTCGCCGAGGACCTGCTCGGGCGCGGCGTAGGCCGGCGTGAAGTAGCGTTCCGCCGTCACGGTGACGTCGGGGGCGGGGGCCTCGGAGTCGCCGTCGCCGGATTCCTCCGGATCGAAGACCTTGGCGATTCCGAAGTCGAGCAGCTTCACCGTCGCGTCGCCGGTGACGAGCACGTTGCTCGGCTTG
>JAGQIB010000569.1 GCA_020431545.1 Gemmatimonadota bacterium | reverse complement strand
CGGTCGCCACGAAGGCAGCAGACGTCTCCCCCAGCGCCAGCTCTCCGGTCCCCGCAGGCCGGGCCAGACGTCCGTGGCGACCACGACCGCGAACACCAGCGCCACACCGAGCGCGACTCCCTCCCGCCGCCCGAGCTTCATGGTCCGAACTCCGAGAGCTCGGCGTCGCCGAGGTCGCCGGCCGCGCGCGATCGCTTCCAGATCTCCACCCGCGGGTGGTCGAAACCGCGCATCAACGCCTCCGCGCCGTCGTCCTTCAGCACGATCGGTCCGAGACGCGGGTAGGTCTCGAAGACGGCCACCCGCTCGAACGGGAGACGCCCTGCGTCGAGCTCGCGGTAGAACTCGCTCTCCACCGGCCGCAGCTCCGGCGACGTCGTGAACTCGCGCCGATGCCCTTCCGAGAGCGTCAACCAGTCCGCCCGCTTCAGCAGGCGCTCGAGGTGCGCGCGACGCCCCGCCGCGTCGAGTGTCTCGTACTGCGTGTAGAAGCCGCGCCACAGGAACTCCACCCGCAGCATCGGTCGCACGAGCTCCGGCGACGGCGATCCGACCGGCGGCCCGTACCCCGCCGGATCCTCCAGCAGAACGAGCTCCCGCGGCGCGACGTGCTCGTCGAGCCAGCGGGCCGCGGCGACGCGCGGGTCCGGCCGCGTGTAGATCGACGAGAACGCGATCCCGTGCAGTACGGCGAGCGCGACCACCCCGGTCGTGACCGCGCGTCCGAGCCCGGCGCGCCGGGCCGTGAGCGCCGCCAGCGCCACCGCCGCCGCAACCGCGAGCGCGGGCAAGGCCGGCACGAGGAAGCGCACCGTCTTCACGCGGGCGGGCAGCAGCAGGAGCGCAAAGGGGATCAACAGGAGGAGCAGTCGAACGTCGGCGGGACGGCGGCGGCGCAGCAACAGCACGACGCCGACGAGCGCGGCGATCTCCGGCAACACGCCGATCGCGTACGGCAGCACGCGCGTGAGCTCCGTCCAGCCGGGAACGTCCTTCGCGTACGGTAGTGTCCAGTCGTGGAAGTCTCCGGAGTACGCACGCCGCAGGTTGCCGGCGAGGGTCGTGTGCTCGCCGGTGCGGGCGCCCGCATCCGCGCCGGAAAGCAGCATCGGGTTGAGCGCGATCACGACTGCCGCCGTCACCACGCTGCCGATCAGCACGCGCAGGTACGGCGCGGATGAGGAGTCCTTCTCGGCGCGGCGCCGGGCCGCGTGCAGGAGCGGCAGGCCGAGCAGGATCGCGGGCGCCTTCACGGAGAGTGCGAGCCCGAACACGAGCCCCGCGGCCGCGGCGCGGGCCGGCGACGGCCGCTCCGCGAGCCGCTCGGCCGCCACCAGGCCGAGCACGAGGAGCGCGGTGAGCGCGGACTCCACGGTGCCGAAGTGCGACGTCTGCACGAGCGCGGGGAATCCGGCCACGAGCGCCGCGGCGACCCACGGCACCGCGCCGCCGAAACGTCGCGCCCAGGTGAACGTCAGCGCGATCGTGACCACTCCGAACGTCGCGGAGAGTATGCGAGAGAGACGCACCGTGGCCGCGAAGGCATCGCCGTAGATCGGCGGGCCATCCGTGGTGGCCGCTCCGAGGAACAGCTTCCGCGCGAGCACCACGAGCCACAGCGG
>JAGQIB010000568.1 GCA_020431545.1 Gemmatimonadota bacterium | reverse complement strand
GCCTCGCGGTGGGAGTGACCGCGCTCGATGCGCTGTCGCGCGCGGTGAGCGCGGACTTCGACCTGGACGGCTTCTGGGTTCACTCGGTGGCGACGGCCATCGCGGCCGAGCACCTGGCGCGACGTCTTGGGCTGCCGGAGCCGGGGGTGGCGTTCTGCGGCGGCATCGTGCACGACGTGGGCAAGCTCGTGCTCGCGACGCTCTCGCCGGCTCGCTATCGCCGCGTGCTCACGGAGCAGCTCGACACGCCGTTGCGGGAGAGGGAGAGCTCCGAGTTCGGAGCGGATCACACGGAAGTCGGCGCGTGGCTGACGTCGCGCTGGCGCTTTCCGCCGGAGCTCGTGCAGATCGTGCGCGGTCATCACGAACCGGATGGGGAAGAGGGCGGAGGCTGGGCGGTGCTCGTGGCCGCCGCGGACGCGATCGCCACGAACGCGGGCTGGCCGTGTCCCGGAGTGACCCACGGACGGCCGATCTCGGACTTCGTGGGCGGTCCCACGCTCGCGATCCCGGCCGAGGTGCTGGAGGACGTGCAGCGCGCCCTGCCCGAGGAGACCGCGCGCATCGACAGCTTTCTCGCCGCGGCGAGGGCGACATGATCGAGCGGATCGAGGACGTGATGCGCCGCCTCGCGAGCGAGGCGCCGCTCGATCGCACGGCGCGGGCCGATCTCTCGTCCACGCTGGCGCTCGCTCGCCAGGAAGTGCGGGAACTCGCGGCCCGGGAGCGCGTCTACCGCGACGTGATCCGCGATCGGAATCACGACTTCGAGGAGAAGGTCCTCGAACTCTCGATCCTCAAGGAGATCGGCGACGTGGCGGCCGCCTCGTTCGGTCGTCCGGATCTGCTGGACCGCTTCCTCGAGGTGCTCGGTCGCGATCTCGGCGGCACGAGCTGCTCGGTGATGCGGCTCGACCCCGAGTCCGGCGAGCTGAAGGTCGTCGCCGGGCGCACGGTCGGCGGGCAGACGATGCGGGACGAGCCCGCGCGTCCCGAGCTGCACCTCGGCGAGGGCGTGGCCGGTTGGGTCGCGTCGTCGCGGGAGGCGTTGCTGGTTCCGGACATCTCGCGCGACGTGCGCTTCAAGCATGCCGGCGGCGAGTCGCCGGTCGGCTCATTGCTGTGCGTTCCGCTTCTGGCGGGAGATCGCGTGCTCGGCGTGGTGAACCTCTCGTCGCGATCGGTCGGTCACTTCGACGCGTCCCACGTGCGCGTCCTCAAGCTCGTGGCCGGCCAGTTCGCGTCCGCGATCCAGGGGCAGGATGCGGCCGACGAGCTGCGCGGACTGAGCGACCGTCTCGACCACGAGGTGCGCGAGCGCACGATCGAGCTGGAACGACGCACGGACGACCTCCGTCGCAAGAACGAGACGATCACGAGTCTCCTGTACTCGCTCGAGGAGGCGCAGCGCGAGCTGGAGTCCCGGAACCGCGAGGTCGTACGCGCGCTGGCGTTCAACGACAACATCGTCGAGACGGTCAACGTGGGCATCGGGGTGATCGATCCCGAGGGCCGGATCGTCACCTGGAACCGGGCCATGGAGGACATCACGGCCGGCCAGCTCGCGAAGGCGGACATGCTGGGGCGCGCGGTGAGCGACGTTCCGGCCGGCCCGCGCGAGATGTTCGGGCTGGGGCGCGATCTCGCCGACGTGGCGGCGCGGGGACGCCCCGTGACGCGCTACGGGATCGCGGTGGATCTGCCGCGCGGCGAGTCCCGTCACCTGAACCTGCACCTGCTGCCGGTCGCGGTGGCCGGCGACGGAACGGGGCACGTGATCCTGGTGGTGGAGAACGTCACCAGCAACGTCGCGCTGCTGGACGAGCGCGTTCGCGCCGAGCGACTCGCCGCCATCACCGCCACGATGGTCAGCGTGAACCACGAGGTGAACAACCCCCTCGCGGTCATTCTCGGCTACGCGCAGATCCTGATCACCCAGATCCAGAGCGGCGCGTCGCCGGATCGGGTCCACGCGCGACTCGCGAAGGACCTCGCGATGATCGAGTCCGAGGCACTGCGCATCCGGGAGATCACCGCCCGTCTGGCGGCCCTCGTGGAGCCGGTCGTGACCAGCTACCCCGTCAGCGACGGACAGCCGATGGTGGACCTCGCCGCGTCCCGGTCGGCCGAGATCCCGACGCACGCCGGGGATCGAGTCTCTCGCATCATCCCGCGGCCGCGCTCCCTGAACGACCCGCGCCCGGCGCGG
>JAGQIB010000567.1 GCA_020431545.1 Gemmatimonadota bacterium | reverse complement strand
AGCAGACGGAGCTCCTCCTGGACCTGCTCCCAGTCGAGGTCGCGGTTCACCTTGAGGATGCACTCGAGGCCGGGTTCGGCGCCGCTCGCGGGGAACCACTCGAGGAGGTGCACCCGGCGCCCCGTGCCCGTGCCGAGGAACGTCACGCGGAGCGAACCCGGTCCGAGCGGCTCCGGGCGGGCGAGGCCGGAGCCCGGGCCGAGCAGCGTGATCGCCTCGGCGAGCAGCGTCGTCTCCCGGAGCGCTTCCAGCATGCGCTCGGCGTCTCCCGGTTCGACGCCGGACCGGAACTCCACGGCCTCGTCCCAGGTGAATCCCAGCGCGAGGCGCGCCGGTTCGAGCTGCGCGCGGAATCCGCGAACGATCTTGCCGAGCTGCTCGCGACGGGCTTCGCGCTTCTCGGGGCGGTCCGCCGCGTCGACGAGACCGGCCATCAGGGAACGGATGCGGAGGTGGCTCGCGGGATGCTCGATCGCCTGCCGCCCGAGCAGGTCCAGCAATCGCGCGAGCGGCTCCTCGCGTCCCTCGTCCGCGAGCCGCTCGGCGCGGGCGGCGAGGCGTTCGAGCTGGTCCTCCCGCAGCGGCGCCCGCGACATCACGTCGATCTCGCGATCGTCGAGGAACGTCGGGTCGTCGAGAAGGGAGGCCACGCGCTCGTCCAGCTCGCCCGGCGGAAACGCCGGGATCAGCGCGCGCAGGCACTCCGCGCGCACGTCGCGGTCGGCGATCGCCCCGGTCAGAAGCTCGCGCACGAGCGTGTCGATCTCGGGCGACTCGCCGGTGATCGACGTCCTCAGGACCTCGACGACGGTGCGCTTGTCCGCCGCGTCCGGTCGTCGCAGCGCACACGCGAGCGCGTGCAGCGTGGCGACGTCGAGGCCCATGTCCGAGGCGAGGGAGAGCGGGGCGCGTTCCGCGTCCTCGGCGGAAAGCGGCGGCCGCTCCACGAGCCGGGTGTCGATCGCGAAACGTCGCCCGCGTCGCCACCAGTGGTCGATGCCCGGTCCGGCGAAGCGGCGGGCCGCTTCGTTCCCGATCCAGAGCTCCGCGCGGCCGAGGATCTCGCCGAGGCGAAGCTCGTCGCCGCCCGGGTCGTACACGAGATCGCCCACGAGCACCCGCGTCGCGTCGAGGCGGCGGATCTGCAGCCGGCGCCCGCCGCCCCGTACCGCGATTCCGTCCTCCTTCGCGACCAGGGCGCGCGAGTGGATACCGGTCTGGCGCAACAGCCAGTGGGGAATGGCCACGGCCAGTCCGGGCAGATCGAGGAGGACGCGCTCGCGCGAGTACATCGGGTCGATCGCCTCGTGAAAGCGCTCGGCCACCAGGTTGCGCTTCGGCGTGCCCTTCGCGGTGAGCTCGCCGCGCTCCGGATCGAGGTCGCGGGACAGGATCGCGAAGTCGATGATGCGCTCGTACGGCGCGAGGAAGCGGTTCACGGTGGAGACGATCGGCGCGAACATCTCCCGCAGCTCCGGCGAGTCCAGGGTGAGGCCGCCGGAGTCGTCGGCGAAGTCGTGACGGAGCTCCGCGCTCGGCACGATCAGCACCGTGCAGTAGTCGCGCCGGTCGCCCACCAGAAGCACACGCTCCACGACGTCGAAGTCCGCGAACAGGCTCTCCACGCGACGAGGGGAGATGGTCTCGCCCGCGACGTTCTTGAAGATCTCCTTCTTGCGATCCACGATGCGGAGGTGACCGTCGTCGTCCGTGGTCACGATGTCGCCGGTGGCGAACCAGCCCTCGTCGCGCGGCGCCTCGTCGGAGCCGAGCGGCGTGACGTACGGTCCGCGGATGAGCAGCTCCCCGTCGTCCGCGACCTTCAGCTCGATTCCCGGGAGGGCCACGCCGATCGAGTCGTCCCGGTAGTCGTTCGCCGGCGTCATCGTGATGCCGCCGGTGGCCTCGGTCATGCCGAAGCCGGAGTGGAGCTGGATGCCGGCCGCGTGGAAGCGCCGGAACACGGTCGGCGGCAGGTAGCCGGCGGCGGAAAGACCCCGCCGGAGGCGGCCGCCGGTGGCGGCCTGCAGGCCACGCGAGATCTCCCGGTCACGCTCCGGATCCGGCTCGAGGTCCGCCGAGAGCGGCGCGACGGACTCGGCGATCTGGATCCACCGCTTCGGCACCGAGATGAACGTCGTGGGGCGTACGCGGCGAAACGAGAACATCAGCGAGTCCACGGACGTGTCGTCGACGAACGCGTACACGGCGCCCCAGAACACGCAGCCGAGCATCTCGAGCCAGCGGCCGAACGTGTGGTACAGCGGCAGATAGCACAGGAAGACGTCGCCCTCGCCGAGGTCCGGCCACGCCGCGGCGCGCGCGAATCGCTTCGTGACGAGGTTCGCGTGCGTGAACGGCACGCCCTTCGGATCTCCCGTCGTTCCCGACGTGTACATCGTGGTCGCGACGTCCTCGGA
>JAGQIB010000023.1 GCA_020431545.1 Gemmatimonadota bacterium | reverse complement strand
GTTCGCATCGGCACTCCGACGGCCGCAGTGGGCATCCTGTTCTCCGTCGTCTATCTCTTGATCTCCAAGCTCACGGAGTCCTTCGGCGCCCCCGCCCTCGCCGCGCTCGGGATCGTCAACCGGCTGGAGAGCGTCAACTACCTCACGTCGGCCGCCATGGGCATGGGCGTCGCCGCGATGGTCGGACAGAACCTCGGCGCCCGGCAGCCGGATCGCGCCGAGCGCGTCGCGGATCGTGGTGCCGCGCTCATCACGTTGACGACCGGTGTCGTGGGCGGTCTGTACCTGCTGGTGCCCGAGTTCTTCGTTCGCCTGTTCACGGAGGATCCCGCGGCCATCGCGGAGAGCGTCAACTTCCTCCGCATCGTGGCGATCTCGCAGATCTTCATGGGGTGGGAGCTCGTCTACGGACAGGCGTTCACCGGCGCCGGCGACACGCTCCCCCCGATGCACATCTCGGTCTGGATGTCCGTTCTGCGCGTGCCGCTCGCCTGGTGGTTCGCGGACCACACGTCCGGGGGCCTCGACGGCGTGTGGTGGGTGATCTCCCTCACCTGCATCCTGCGCGGGATCCTCGTCGCCGGCTGGTTCCGGGTCGGGCGCTGGAAGACACGCGACGCGCGGTTCATCCCCCTTCCGCCCGCCGCCCTGGTGCCGGGCCACGGTCCCGAAGGCCCGGACGGGTAGGCCGGGAGACGCGTCAGCGCGGCGCGACCGCCAGCAGCACGAGCCGGAACTCGGCGCGAGTGCGGAAGCCCGCGCGCTCGTACGCGCGCCGCGCGGGGTCGTTCCTCTGGTCCACGTGGAGCGTCACGAACTGCGAGGAGCGCAGCAGCTCCGCCGACAGGGCGCCCATGCCCCGCCGCGCGAATCCCCGGCCCCGCGCATCCGGTCGGGTGAACACCCCCTCGACCTGCGCGCCCCCGGCGTACTGCGCCGAGACATCGGCCTTGAACACGACTCCTTGCGGGTCGTCCAGCACCCAGGTCCGACCGTCGCGGATCTTGAGACGCATCGACTCGCGGATCCCTTCCCGCGAAAGGCTGCCGGCCGGCAGGTCGAAGTCCTCCCGGAGCATCTGCTCCGACATCTCCACGACGTCCTCCAGATCCCGCGGCTCCGCGCGCCGGATCGCCGCGCCACACTCTCCGAGCGTGTCCGCCGTGAGCACCTGGAAGTCCTGTAACCGATTGAGGTGCATCGCGCGCCCTCGCCACCGGTAGTGAGACAGGAATCCCTCCACCGGTCCCCGCGGTCCCACGAGAACGATCCAGTCCGATTCGGGGCCGAGCGCGAGATCCGTGACCCCGCGGAGGAACTCGGGCGACTCTCCGGTCAGGGTGAGCCCCTTGCGATGACCGAAGAAGGCGACGCCCAGGAGTGCGTCGCCCTGCCACTGGCCGTAGAAGCGACCGTGCGCGACGGACTCCTCGTTCACCACCCCGTCCAGGGCGATGCGCGAGAGCAGGTAGACGTTCTCCTCGGGGGACTGGCGAAGGTAGCGAACGAGCTCCGCGCGGTCCGTCTCGAGGAGAGGCCTCAGGGGAGGGCGCCCGTTGGGTCGGGCTTCCAGGGACTGTGACATCCCGGAATTGTGCCCCCCGAACGCGCTCAGGTAAAGGGTGTGGTGCGAAGAGAGTGTTTCACGTCCTCCAAGGGTGAGTCGGAGCGGTGTCCTCCGGGTCAATCCGCGTAGCGAAGTCGGTGTGGTCTACCGAAACCGAGCGGTCGAGTGACGACTCGACGGCGGTAGTAGCCGTACCAGGGCACCGGAAGAGCGATTTTGGATACGAAGAGACGTTCTCGCACAATCTCCGACAATGTGTGCTTCTTGCGAGCCAGGCCGATGCGCATCGCCGGCGTCGCATCCTGCAGGCGCTCGGAGAAGGACTTCGCCCAGTTCCGCCAGACGACGAAGATCGCCAATCGGTCGATCGCCGCCTGCATCGTCTTCGAGAACGCAATGGTCTCCCGCTTGTGGTTCGAACTCGAGTGCCGGAGGAGGAGATCCGCCAGATTGACAGGAAACAGCGGGTTCGACGGCACTCGCGCAGCACGAGAGGACGTCACCGAGTGCTCGATTCGCGTCGCGATCCGCCGGAACGCTCGGGGGTACGCTCGGTGTTCGTCCGAGTGCACTCGCAGCACGGTCCCGGACGCAACGGGAAGCGTGGTCACGAGAGACGCGATGGACTTCTCGATCGCGCGGGTGTCCGGGCGGCCATGCATGGCCTCGAGCTCGCCGCGACGTGCTCGCTGCCAATCCGTCATGCGTCCCTTCCGACGCAATTCAGCCTCGGTGAACGAGTACGTGAAGTGACTCCGGGCGCCGACTGCGAGATTCAGGTGACACGGGTAGAACTGGGAGTGAGCGAAGGTCTCGAAGCCGTCAATGACCACGCCCTCCGAGATGCATAGCGTGCGCGCGTGATGCCAGTGATAGAGCAGGCAGTGTCGAGCGAGTCGTTGTGCGATCCTCATGACCGTCGTGTG
>JAGQIB010000566.1 GCA_020431545.1 Gemmatimonadota bacterium | reverse complement strand
GGCTTCGTCACGTAGTCGTCGGCGCCCGCGGTGAGTCCACGGACCTTGTCTTCCTCGGATCCCCGCGCCGTGAGCATCAGGATCGGCAGCGCCGGTCGAACCTCACGCAGCCTCCGGCAGACGTCGATGCCGTCCAGCCTCGGCAGCATGAGGTCGAGCAGGATCAGATCGTACGGCGTACGCACGCCCAGCTCCACCGCGCGCACTCCGTCGCCGACCGCCTCGACGCGGTGCCCCGCACCACCGAGGAGGTCCACGAGCGCACGCTGGAGCGTCGGCTCGTCCTCCACGACCAGGATGTTCAGGGGATCCGCGACCATTTCACTCCCAAGTGTCGTCTTCGTCCGCGCGCCGGCGGGAAAAAGGCCCGTAAAAGGCTGCCGGTCCGGAGCGCGCACGGGAAGGCCCTCGCGGAGCCGCGCCCGGGGGGGGAGCGCGTGTCAGTCTCTCTACCTTCCCGGCGCTCGGCAGGTTCCCGCAAGGGGTCGCTCGGCCCATCGAGCCCCTGCCCGGCGCCGCTCGATGCGTTTTACGCGCCGGTGACAATTGCGAAGGGCCGTGCGGCTGCCGGGCCGTTCGTCGCATTCGCTCCCACAGACCCGCCCGTCGGCGCGGACGTACGTCGCTGCGGGATCGGAGGGGGACGATTTCTTGACGTATTTTCGTCACGGAATCGATCTCCGTGTCGTACTCCGATCGGATCAGCGTTCCGGTGACCGGCGCCCGACGACGGGGCAACGGGTTGGCGGAAGCCGGACGCTGGTCCCGATCGAGCGACGGGCCGGGAGTGCCTTCGGGCTTCACACCTCTCCGGCCCGTCCGTTCGACCGGCCCGCGCACCAAGCCGAGCCCCCGGCGGCGACCGGCACCCGGCTCCGCTCCCGACCGGCCCGCCCGAACAGCGCTCCCCCCGGGTCGGTCCGCTCCTCGCTCGCCTCTTGCGTCCCGCTCCGCGGACCGGCATCCTCTTCGCCCGCGAAAGGGGTGAAGCCGTGGATGATTCCCGGGTGGAGCAGCTCTGGGACGAGATCTGGAATCTGCTCGAGGACGGCCGGACCGAGGCCGCCGTGCAGCGGGCGCTGGAAGTCCTGAACGAAGACGACGACGTACCGGAGCTCCGCTACCTGCTGGGCGTCGGCCTCCTCGATCTCGGCGAGCCCGAGGCCGCGATCACGGAGTTCGAAGCCGCGGTGGCCGCCGTGCCGGACTGGTCGGACGCGCAGGCCGCGCTCGCGTGGTCGAACTTCCGCGCGTGCCGGTTCGAAGCGATCGCCGAGCCGCTCGGCGCCGCGTTCGACGCGGACCCCGACAACGCGGACGCGCACCAGCTGCGCGCGCTGATCGCCGAGCGAGAGAACGACGAGCCGCTCGCGATCGTGGAGTTCGCGGAGGCGAGACGCCTCGATCCCGAGCGCTACCCCGAGCCGTACTCCATGGCCGAGGACGAGTTCCTCGCCTGCGCGCAGGCGGTCGTCGCCGAGCTCGACGAGCCGATCCGCGAGGTGCTCGAGGAGACGTCGTTCTTCGTGCAACCGTTCCCGTCGCTCGAGCTGCTCCGCGGCGCCGAGCCCGCACTCGACCCGCAGATCCTCGGGCTGTTCGTGGGCCAGAGCCTGCTCGAGCAGAGCGTGGCGGAATCCGGCGCGCTGCCGAACACGATGTACCTGTTCCAGCGCAACCTCGAGCGCGTGGCGTCGTCGCGCGAAGAGCTCGAGGAGGAGATCCGCATCACGGTGCTGCACGAGATCGGGCACCATCTCGGCTGGGACGAGGAGGAGCTCGAGGAGCGCGGGTTGGCCTAGCCTTGTCGTTCTCGATTCGGAGCCCGG
>JAGQIB010000565.1 GCA_020431545.1 Gemmatimonadota bacterium | reverse complement strand
CGAGCACGCCCGCCCGCAGGGAGCCGATCTCCTCGCGCAACCCCGCGAGTTCTCGACGGAGCGCGGGAATCACGTCTTCCTTCGGGGCCGGCGTCGTCATCACCTGGACCTCGTACAGCGGCGGGAGGCCCGGCCCGGAGACCCGGCGCGCGCTCACGAGGCGCGCATCGTCGCCGAGCTCCTCGCGCGCCTGCCGCAGCGCGAGTCCGGGCGTACGGCCGCGGAACTTCGTCACGTCACTCATCGCTCCACTCCACGGTTCCCACGGACGTCACGGGCACGCCGGCCGACACCTCCGAGAAGGAGAGAACGGCGACGTGCGGGAGAATCGGTTCGAGCATCCGGCGCAGCGCGCTGCGCACGCGGCCGGACGTGAGGATCACGGGCTGGCGGCCCCCGGCCACCGCCTTCTCCACGAGGTGGTTCACCTTCTCGAGGACCCGGCGGGCGCTGTCGGGCGGAAGCGCGACGTCTCCCCCCTGACCGGACAGCGAGTCGCCGAGGAAGGCCTCGAGGCGCGGCGACAGCGTCACGGCGGCGAGCGTACCGTCGGGGTTGCGGTTGTCGTCGCAGATCGCCCGCCCGAGCGCCACCCGGCAGCGATCCACGAGCGTGGCGACGTCGCGGGTCTGGCCGCCCCAGTCCGCGAGCGTCTCGAGGATGGTGACGAGATCGCGGATCGACACGCGCTCGCGCAGCAGTCCGGCGAGCACCTTCTGTACGCCGCCGAGCGAGAGGACGCCGGGCACGAGCTCGTCGACGACCGCGGACGCGCGCTCCTTCACGCCGTCGAGCAGCTCCTTGACCTCCTGGCGACCGAGCAGCTCCGGCGCGTGCCGCTTGATGAGCTCGGTGAGATGCGTGGCCAGGACCGCGGTCGGCTCGACCACCGTCCAGCCCTTGCGATCGGCGGCGCTGCGATCGCCGCGCGTGATCCACTTCGCGGGCAGACCGAAGGCCGGCTCGCGCGTCTCCACGCCGCGGAGATCGGCCAGCGCGCCCCCGGGATTCATCGCGAGGAGCGAGTCCTTCTCGATCGTGGACGTCGCGACCGGCACGCCCTTCACGCGGATCCGGTACTGGTTCGGTTCGAGCTGGATGCTGTCGCGCACGTGGACCGGGGGCACGATGAAGCCGAGCTCGGAGGCGACCTGACGTCGGATCATCGTGATGCGATCGAGCAGGTCGCCGCCCTGGTTCGCGTCGACGAGCGAGATGAGGCCGTAGCCGATCTCGACCTCGAGCGCGTCCACCACCAGGAGCTCGTCCACGGGCTGCGGGCCGCTCGGCGCCGGCGCCTCGTCGCCGGCGGGCACGCTGGCCTTGGCCTCGCTCCGCCTCTGGTTCCGCGCCGTGACGAGGCCGAGGATCGCGGCGCCGGCCGAGAGCGCGAGGAACGGCACCGTCGGGAGCCCCGGCACCACGCCGAGGACGGCGAGCATGCCCGCCGCGACGAGCACGGCCGTGGGCTTGAGGAAGATCTGGCCGATCAGGTCGGCGCCGAGGTCCCGCTCGCCCGCGGAACGCGTCACCAGGATGCCCGCCGCCACGGACACGACGAGCGCCGGGATCTGCGACACGAGGCCGTCGCCGACGGTGAGCAGCGTGTAGGTGTCGAGCGCGTCGCGGAACGGCATGCCCCGCTGCGCCACGCCGATCACGAATCCGCCGAGGATGTTGATCAGCGTGATGATGATGCCGGCGATCGCGTCGCCGCGGACGAACTTGGAAGCACCGTCCATGGCGCCGTAGAAGTCCGCTTCCCGGGAGATCTTCTCGCGCCGCTCCTTGGCCTGGCGCTCGTCGATGAGACCCGCGTTCAGGTCGGCGTCGATCGCCATCTGCTTTCTGGGCATCGCGTCCAGCGTGAAGCGCGCCCCCACCTCGGTCACCCGCCACGC
>JAGQIB010000564.1:3245-4527 GCA_020431545.1 Gemmatimonadota bacterium | reverse complement strand
AAACCCCACCCGGAGCAAGACCGAATAGGGGAAGAGAGACGGCCCGTCTCGCCAAGATTCCCGGGTAGGTCGCTGGAGGTCCGAGGCAACCCGGATCCTAGAGAAATGACCATCACGGACCCTTCGGGGTCCGGACAGGACTCGGCTTACGGGGCTCCCCCCGCTCTCCTTCGAACTCTCCGCCACCGCGGGAGGTGTCGTTGGTCGTCGAGAAACTCTGGATCGCGCCCCCGGAGGTGGATCTCGCGCGGGTCGCCCGGCTCGCGGCCGAGCTGCAGGTGCCCGTGCCGGTCGCGCGCGTGCTGGTGGCGCGGGGCAAGGACGATCCCGACGTCGCGCGACGTTTCCTCGAGCCGAGCCTGGACGATCTCGCCGACCCGCTCCGGCTCAAGGGGGCGGAGCCGGCCATCGCGCGGCTGCGGCGGGCGATCGAGACCGGCGAGCGGATCGTGGTGCTCGGCGACTTCGACGTCGATGGCGTGACCGGAACGTCGGTGGCGATGCGCGCGCTCGGCGCGCTCGGCGCGAAGGCGGAGTACCTGCTGCCGAAGCGGCTCGTGCACGGCTACGGCCTTTCGATGAAGGTGTTGCCGGATCTGCTCGCGCGCGAGCCGGCGCTCGTCCTCACCGTGGACTGCGGCATTCGATCCGTGGACGAGGTGGCGGAGCTCGCCCGGCACGGAGTCGACACCGTGATCACCGATCACCACGAACCCGGACCGGATCTGCCGCCCGCCGTGGCCGTGGTGGACCCGAAGCAGCCCGGCTGCGAGTACCCGGACAAGCGGCTGGCCGGGGTCGGCGTCGTGTGGCAGCTGATGCGCGGGCTCGCGCGGGGGTACGAACACGAGCTCGAGCTGCGCCGCGACCTCGATCTCGTCGCGCTCGGAACGGTGGCCGACGTGGTGCCGCTCGACGGAGAGAACCGCGCGCTCGTCACCCACGGCCTGCAGGTGATGAACCGTCGAGAGAAGCCCGGCATGATGGCGCTCGCGGCCGTGGCCGAGATCGACGATCGCCTGGACGCCTGGCACCTCGGCTACCTGCTCGGCCCGCGGATCAACGCCGCCGGCCGCCTCGACGACGCCGAGATCGCCGTACGCCTGTTCACCACGCGCGACACCGCGGAGGCGAGCCAGCTCGCCGCGCGGCTCGACCGGGAGAA
Source organism: Gemmatimonadota bacterium (assembly GCA_020431545.1). Classification (GTDB taxonomy): domain Bacteria; phylum ARS69; class ARS69; order ARS69; family ARS69; genus JAGQIB01. The sequence continues at coordinate 3,362 of JAGQIB010000564.1, read as the reverse complement.
CCGGGATCGCCAGGAGCTCTCGGCGAGCACGCTCACCCAGGCGCTGCGGGCGATCGAGCAGGGAGTGGCGGGCGCCGCGCCGGAGGGCATCGTCCTCGCGAGCAACGGCTGGCACCC
>JAGQIB010000564.1:0-3072 GCA_020431545.1 Gemmatimonadota bacterium | reverse complement strand
GGACTCACGATTCCCCGGGAGAACGTGCCGGACTTCCGGGCCCGGTTCGCGAAGCTCGCGGGGGAGCGGATCACGGAGGAGAACCGACGGCCGCGGCTCCGGATCGACGTGGAGATCGACGTCGCGGAGATCGATCTCGAGCTGGCCGACGCGCTGGACTCGCTCGGCCCGTTCGGCTTCGGGAATCCGCGACCGCGGGTGCTGCTGAAGGGCGCGCGATCCGCGTCGAAACCGCGGGTCGTGGGGCGCGGACACCTGAAGCTCGGGCTCCGCCGCAACGGCGCGCCGTCGCTGGACTGCATCGGTTTCGATCTCGGCGACCTCCTGGACCGCGTCGACGACTCGCCCCTGGATGTCGTCGGCAACGTGTCCGTCAATCAGTGGAACGGACGACGTTCCGCGCAGCTCCAGATCCTGGACCTGCGGGCCGCGTGACACGGAGGCGAGCGTGAGCACCCAACCTCTCCCGGATTTCGACGCTCCGCCGCCGCCCGAGACCGTGTTCACGTTCGACGATCTGGTGAAGGCCCTGCCGGATCCGGCCGGCTACGACGTCGACCTGCTCCGCAAGGCGCTCGACTTCGCCACGATCCACCACGAGGGCCAGACCCGACGTTCCGGGCTGCCGTACGTGCAGCACTGCCTCGCCGTTGCGCGGATCCTCGCCCGCCTGCGCCTCGACACGACCACGATCGTGGCCGGCCTGCTCCACGACGTCATCGAGGACACGGACGTCGGCGCGGAGGACGTGAAGCGCGAGTTCGGCGAGCACGTGGCCACGATCGTCGACGGTGTCACGAAGATCGGCGGCTTCGAGTTCAAGAGTCCGGAGGAGCACCAGGCCGAGAACTGGCGCAAGATGCTGCTCGCGATCGCGCGCGACCTGCGGGTGATCCTCATCAAGCTCGCGGACCGACTGCACAACATGCGCACCCTGGACTGGCTGCCGCCCGAGAAGCGACAGCGCATCGCACGCGAGACCCGCGAGATCTACGCGCCGCTCGCGCACCGGTTCGGAATCGCCACCGTGAAGTGGGAGCTGGAGGATCTCGCCTTCAAGCATCTGGAGCCGGAGGCGTACCGCGAGATCGTGGCGCGGGTGTCGCAGAAGCGCGACGAGCGGGAGGCGTTCCTCGGCCGGCTGACCGGCCCGCTGGCGGAGGAGCTGAAGGAGCGCGGCATCGAGGCCGACATCTCCGGCCGCGCGAAGCACTTCTACAGCATCTGGAACAAGATGAACACGCGGCACAAGCGGTTCGACGAGATCCACGATCTCATGGCGATCCGCATGGTGGTGCCGCGCACGCGCGACTGTTACGAGACACTCGGCACCGTGCACTCGCTGTGGAAGCCGGTCCCCGAGCGCATCAAGGACTACATCGCGTCGCCGAAGTCGAACCACTATCGTTCGCTGCACACCACGGTGATCGGTCCCGACAACGTGTGGGTCGAGTTCCAGATCCGCACGCCGGACATGCACCAGGAGGCGGAGTTCGGCATCGCCGCACACTGGGCCTACAAGGAAGGCAAGACGAACCTGCCGGATCTCGTGGGGCGGTTCCCGTGGCTCGGCGAGCTCGTGAAGGAGCAGGCGGATCAGAACTCCGAGGAGTTCCTGGATCTTCTCAAGTCCGACCTGTTCCAGGGCGAGGTGTTCGTGTTCACGCCGAAGGGCGAGCTCAAGGTGCTGCCCAAGGGCGGCACGCCGATCGATTTCGCATACCAGATTCACACGGAGGTCGGAAACCACTGCGTGGGCGCGCGCGTGAACGGCCGGATCGTTCCGCTGCGCTACCGACTCGAGAACGCGGACACCGTGGAGATCATCACGTCGCCGATGGGCAAGCCGAGCCAGGACTGGCTCAGCGTGGTCGCGTCGGCCGGCGCGCGCAGCAAGGTGCGTCGCTGGTTCCGGCTCGAGCAGGCGCAGCACTCCGTCGCGCTGGGCAAGGAGATGCTGGAGCGCGAAGCGAAGCGACATCGCGTGGACCTCTCCTCCAAGTCGGCGGCCGAGATCGCGAAGACGCTCAGCCTGCCGAATCTGGAGCGCGTGTACGCAGTGGTCGGTCAAGGCGACCTCTCCGCGCTCCACGTGATTCGCAAGCTCTTCCCGGATCTCGAGTCGCCCAAGGAGCCGACGGGCATCCGTCGCATCCTCACGTTCACGCGTCGTCGCGAAGGCGGCGTGAAGGTGCAGGGTCTCTCGAACGTGATGATCCGGTACGCGCAGTGCTGCCAGCCGTTGCCGGGCGAGTCCGTCATCGGCGTGATCACGCGCGGGCGCGGCATCACCGTGCATCGCTCCGATTGTCCGAACACGCTGCCGCCGATCGTGGAGGTCGATCGCCGGATCGCGGTGGACTGGGACATCGCGCACGAGAACAACTACCGCGTGAACCTGCTGGTGGAGGGCGAGAACCGAAAGGGCATCCTGGCGGACGTCTCGTCGGCGATCACCGGCCTCGACACGAACATCCTGTCGGCGTCCATGGAGCAGGACGGCCATCGGGCCGTCGGCCGGTTCCTGCTCGAGGTGCAGGACCTGCCGCACTTCCAGAAGGTGCTGAAGGTCGTGAAGAAGGTGAAGGGCGTGGATCGCGCCGTGCGCGTGGAGCAGGGACCGGGAGAAGAGGATTGACGACCAATCTGGGTGCCGCGGCGCGTCTCGTGAGCCGCGGGGAGGGTCAGTGGTTCCGAGCCCCCGCGCTCGCGATCCATCCCGAGATCGAGCACGGCGTCACGCACGCGAGCCTCGGCAACTTCTCCAAGACCACGGATCCGTCGCCGGAAGACGTCGACGAGCGGCGGAAGCGGTTGCTGCGCGCGGCGCAGCTGTCGTTCGCGCGGGTGATCGCGCCGCATCTGCACCACTCCGCGAACGTCGCCGTCGTGCGCGACGGCGTGCTGCCGGAGGGCAAGTGGGACGGAGTGGTGACCGACGACGTGCGCATGGTGCTCGCGGTGACGGTGGCGGACTGCGTGCCGGTCTTCTTCGTCGACGCGGAAGGCGGCGCGTTCGGCGTGGTGCACGCGGGCTGGCGCGGCATGGCCGGCGGCATCGTGCGCACCGCC
>JAGQIB010000563.1 GCA_020431545.1 Gemmatimonadota bacterium | reverse complement strand
TGCTGCCGGGATCCTGAGGGCTGCCGGCACTCCCGTTCCGAAGCGAAGGAACGCCACCGCCCCGGCGAATCGCTTGATCCGCGCCCCCTCCACTCGATAGCATCGGGACAAAGCTCTCGGAGGTGCCCGATGTCTTCCCGCCGCTACCTGCTCGGGCTGCTCGCGATCCCGCTGATCGCCGCCGCCGCCCCGACCGCCCGCGCCCAGAACGAGATCCTGCCGGACGGCTTCGCGCTGGAACCCGTCATCGTCGACGTGTTCGAGCCCGCGCGCCCGGCCGGCTTCGCCCACCTGCCCGACGGCCGCGTGTTGATCCTCGAGCGCAACACCGGCGTGGTCCGCTTCCACGTGCCCGGGAGTTCCACCGCCTCCTCGATCCTCGCCGTTCCGAACGTGGAGATCACGGGTGAGCGCGGACTGCTGGGTGTGGCCATCGATCCGGACTGGCCCGTGCGTCCGTACGTGTACCTCTACTACTCGTACGACACGAACACCGGGCGTGTGCTCATGTACACCGCGTCCGGCGATCTCACGGATCCGACCAGCTCGAACTTCACGCTCGCGTCGCCGTACCTCCTGCTGACCGACCTGCCCGACAACAACGCGATCCACAACGGCGGCACGCTGCACTTCGGACCGGACGGCATGCTGTACCTGAGCCTCGGCGACGACGGTTCCGCGTGCAACTCGCAGGATCCCGCCACGCTGGCCGGCGGCATCCTCCGCCTCGACGTGAGCTCGATGCCGGGCGCGGGCAGCGGCCCGCCGCCGAAGGCCGACCTCGTGCCCGCCGGGAACCCGCTCTCCGGTCCCACGGACAACGAGCGGCTGCACTGGGTGTGGGGCTTCCGCAACCCGTTCCGGTTCACGATCGATCCCACGAACGGCGACCTCGCGATCGGCGACGTGGGACTGATCACGATGGAGGAGATCGACGTGGTCCGCCCGGCCGACGCCGGATCGAACTACGGCTGGCCCCACTGGGAAGGGTTCATCGACCCGGCTGTCGGTCAGACCTGCGGCGAGAACAACACGTTCACGTTCCCGGCCTACGCGTACAACCATCTGTTCGGCGCGGTGGTCGTACCCGGCCCGATCTACCGTTCGCCGGCCGCCGCCCCACTCGCGCTTCCCGCGGAGTACGAGGGCAGCCTCTTCCTGCACGACTTCTACCAGGGCTTCCTCCGCCGCCTGACGTCCGACGGCGCGAACTGGGCCGTGGCGGACTCCGTGGCCGGGCAGCCGACCGCGGAGAACTGGGGCAGCGAGTTCTACTACTTCTCCGACATCCAGACCGGCCCGGATGGAGCGCTGTACCTGATGCGACTCGTGCCCGTGCTCGGGCGCCCGAGCGGGCTGTACCGGATCGTGGGGCCGAGCGCCACGGACGCGCCGCTCGTCGCCTCGCCGGCCGGCGACGGCCCGAACGTCTTCCCGAACCCGGCCCGCCCCGGCGACGTCGTGGAGATCGATTGGGCGGGGATGAAGTCGCGCGTGACCCGGATCCGGGTCATCGACGTCGGCGGGCGCGTCGTGCGCTCGTGGGACTTGAGCGACGGATCGACGTCTCGTCTCGTCTGGCGCGGCGACGTCGGCGGACGTCCCGCCTCGCCGGGCATCTATTTCGTGACCGCCGGAACCGCGGCCAATCCGGGCGAGGCCCGCCGGCTCGTGCTCATCCGGTAGCGAACGGTCAGTCCTTCACCGACACCCGAGAACACTCATCCGAGGAGCCCCATGACGACCACACTTCGCTGGACCGCCACTCTCGCCGCGCTGTTGATCGGGGGGATGATCTCCGCGGCCGACGCGCAGAGCGAGGTCCTGCCGGACGGTTTCACGCTGGAACCCGTGTTCAACGGCGACTTCGCGCAGGGGCTGCCCGTGAGCTTCGCATTCCTGCCGGACCAGCGCATCCTGCTCATCGAGAAGAACACCGGGGTGATCCGGATCCACGTCCCCGGTACGACGGCGGCGCCCATCATCGGCGTCGTGCCCGGAGTGGACGGAAGCTCCGAGCGCGGGCTGCTCGGAATCGCCGTCGATCCGGACTGGCCCGCGCGACCCTACGTGTACGTGTATTACACGCACAACACGTCAACGGGTCGGGTCACGATGTACACGGCGACCGGCGAGCTGACCGACCCGAACAACACGCACGTCTCGCTCGCTTCCCCCTACCACGTGCTCGCGGACCTGCCGGACAACCTCGCGGTGCACAACGGCGGTACGCTGCGCTTCGGTCCGGACGGCGCACTCTACCTGAGCCTCGGTGACGATCTCTCCGGGTGCAACGCGCAGAACACCGGCATCCTGGCCGGCTGCATCCTCCGGCTCGACGTCTCCCTGGTACCGCAGGGCGGGACCGGCCCGCCGCCGCGCGCGGATCTCGTGCCGGCCGGCAATCCGCTGTCGGGTCCCACCGACGAGGATCGCCTCCAGTACCTCTGGGGCTTCCGCAATCCGTTCCGGTTCTCGATCGATCCGGCGACCGGTGATCTCGCGATCGGCGACGTGGGGCTCGTCACGCAGGAGGAGATCAACGTCGTGCGGGCCGCCACCGATGCGGGCTCGAACTACGGCTGGCCGCACTGGGAAGGGACCATCGATCCCGGCAACGGCCTCTCCTGCGGCATCGGCAATCCGTTCACGTTTCCCGTCTACACCTACCCGCACGGCGGCATCGCGTCGGTCGTGGGCGGGCCGACGTACCGCGCGCCGATCGGGGCGACGGCGCCGTTCCCCGCGGAGTACGAAGGCGACGTGTTCTTCGGCGACTTCTATCAGGGTTTCGTCCGCCGCCTCACGTTCGACGGCGCGAACTGGGCGCTCGCGGACTCCGTCGCCGGGCAGCCGAGCGCCACGGACTGGGCGACCGGACTCGCGAACGCAGCGGACTTCCAGGTCGGCCCGGACGGATCGCTGTACGTGGTCTTCATGCTCGATGCGACGGGACGGGATCGTGGACTGTACCGGATCGTGAGCTCCGGCCCGACGGACGCACCGCTCGTCGCCTCGCCGGCCGGCGACGGCCCGAACGTCTTCCCGAACCCGGCCCGCCCCGGCGACGTCGTGGAGATCGACTGGGCGGGGATGACGTCGCGCGTGACTTCGGTGGAGATCCTGGACGTCGCGGGCCGACGGGTGCGCGCGTGGGACGTCGGCGGCGTGGACTCGCCGCAGATCACCTGGGACGGTCGCGCGGGGGATCGCCTCGCCGCGCCCGGCGTCTACTTCGTGCGACTCACCGGTCCGGACGCAGAGGTGCGCTCCACGCGACTCGTGCGACTGCGGTAGTCAGCGGCGGGCCGCGAGCGCATCTCTCCGCTCGCGCGCCAGGCCGAGGTCGGGGTTCCGGGCCAGCGCTGCGTCGTACGCGCGCGCGGCCTCGCCCGCTCGTCCGCCGGCCTCGAGCACGAGGCCGAGGTTGAACCACGGCACTTCCCAGTCGCGACGTTCGATCGCGAGCCGGAGATCGCGCTCCGCGCCCGCGAGGTCGCCGGTCTGCATCCGCGCGCAGCCGAGGTCATTCGCGTACAGGCTCTCGTGCGGGAACTCGCGCACGAGGATCTCGTACTCCGCGATAGCCTCGGGGAACCGGCCCTGCGCCTCCAGCGCCTTCGCGAGGTTGAAGCGCGCGTCCGCCACGGCGGGCGCGAGGCGCATCGCTTCGCGGTAGCACCGCTCCGCCTCCGCCGGATCGCCGCGCTCCAGCGCGAGATTGCCGAGGTTCGTCCAGGGATTCGCGAAGTCGGGACGGGTGGCGATCGCCCGGTGATACGTCGCCTCGGCCTCGGAGATCTCGCCCCGACGATGCAACACGTTGCCGAGCTCGTTCAGTGCCGACGGATGGTCGGGATGCGCAACCAGGGCCGCGCGGAACTCGCGCTCGGCCTCGGCGAGTCGTCCGTCCTTCATCAGCGCGATGCCGTAGTTCACGTGCGGGCGCGCGAGGTTCGGCGACTTCGTCGCGGTGTCCGCCCAGAGCGAGAGCTCCGTGTCCCACACGGCATTGCGTCGCGTGGTGCCCACGGCGAGCAGCACCACGGCGAGCCCGACGCCGACCGCGAGCGTGCGTGAGCGCACGGTCTCCAGGCCGGCGACGAGCGCCGCCGCGGCGAGGCAGAGGCCGGCGAGCGCCGGGTACGCGCGGTGCTCGAACACCATGCCGCTGATCGGCGCAAAGCTCGACGTCGGCACGAGGACGACGAAGAACCACGCGACGCCGAGCGCGACGAGGGGGCGACGGCGCCGGGCGCGGAACGCCGTGGCCGCGAGGGCGAGCAGCAGCAACGCCGGCGCCCAGAACCCGGGACTCGTGAGGGTCGGCGGATCGCCGAGATCCCAGTCGAGATTCTGGCGCACGGGGAGCGCCGCCAGTCCGAGGTAGAGCGCCACCGAGCGTGGCTGGGCGCGTGCGTACTCGCCCGGCGAGTACTGCGGCCAGAGCGGTGTTCGCGCGGGGGTTGTCGCCGGCTCGCCCGGAGAGAGGGTGTCGGTGGCGGCGGGGGCCTCGTCCGGGAGGAAGCGCGGCAGGTACTGCGCCGCGCGCCCGGCGGACAGCGCGAACAGCGGAAGCAGCGCGAGAACTACGCCGCGCGTGAGGCGCGGGCGAACGAGGAGCTCCGTCGCCAGCAGCGCCGGCAGCATGAGCACGAAGTGCTTCGAGTACAACCCGGCGAGGAACGTCGCGAGGAGCGTGGCGTACGCCGCGATGCGCGCCGGCCGGCCGGTCGCTTGCCGGAACCCGACCCACGACACGAAGGCCGCGAGCAGGAACAGCGTCGCCAGGCTCGTCGAGCGCTGGGTGAGGTACGTGACGCCCTGCGTCGCGAGCGGATGCGCGCAGAACAGGAGGGCGGCGGCGGCCGCGAGAAGACGTCGCCGGTGATGCGACGCGGCCAGGAGCCAGGCCAGCGCGTACAGCAGGATCGAGTTGCCGAGATGAATCGCCGTGTTCGTGACGTGATACCCGGAGGGGTCCGTCCCGTGCCGCCGATAGTCGAGCGCCCAGGCCCACCGCACCACGATGCCCCGGTAGTGCGAAGGATCGATGCTCGGATGGAACGCGCGCACGCGCGCGGTGAGCTCGCCGAGGTCGTCGAGGTGCCACTCGTCGTCGAACGTGGGGACGTACAGGATCGCCGCAAGGATCGCGAGCAGCGCAAAGATCGCGAGATGGAACCGACCGTTCGACGTCACGTCAGCGGTGCATGCTCTTGAGTCGCGCCCAGGAGGTCGCCTCGACCGAAATGACCGTGCATCCCACCGGAAGCGCACCGACCGCGCCGCAGGTGAGGTCGAACACCGGAGAGTCCTCCTGCAGCGTGTAGTCACCCTCCGGTGTGGGCGCGGCCGCGCAGTCCGCGGCTCCGCAGAATCCCGGCGGCTGACGCAGGACGTCGGGTCCGAGAATCAACGTTCCGGGCCACGGCTCGTTGCCGCCCGTTCGCGCGCTGATCGGGGGTGGCGCGAGAACGCCGCAGTCGAAGGTGATCGTTCCCGATGTGCCGACCCAGACCGGCCACTCGCAGTCGGTCCACACGATCGACCGCTCGACGGTCAGGACGCCGTACTCCCCGTAGACTCCACCCGTCACGGGCCCCCGGTTGTTCGCGATCGTGCAGTTCTCGATCGTCATCGTGGAATGCGTGCCCGACCACACGCCACCCGCGTGCAGAGGCGATGTGTTGCCGGTGATCGTACAGCCCCGCAGCGTCACGTTGGACCAGTTCGTGGCGGATACGCCGCCGGCGAGCTTCGATCCCCGATTGCCCACGATCCGGCAGTTCTCGATCGTGGCGACCCCTCCGTTGACCCCGACGGGGGCCTGGTAGTTCGTCGTGGGATTGGAGTTCGACTCCACGGTGCACCCGGTGATGAGCATGTTGCCCTCCTCGCACAGGATGGCGTGCATGCCGCCGTTCCGCACGATCGTGTCCTCGATCGTTCCCGTGTTCTCCCGGGCGTAGATGGATCCGAACGTGGACTCCTCGAACACGCAGTTCCGCACGGAGGCGTTTTCCTCGAGGCGCAATCCGATTCGGCCGCCGCGGAACGTGATCCCCTCCGCCACGGACCCTCCGAGGAACCAGTACCCGTTGTTTTCGACCTCGATGATGCAATCCGCCGGATTCCCACTCTGCGAACGAAGCGTCACGGACTTGTTCAGGAGCGACGCCTGGCGGTTCCCGTAGCCGGAGAACACGCCATCCGTGAGAACGATGACGTCGCCGTCGAGCGCCTGGCCGGCGGCGGCGGCGATATGCCGGTAGTCCCCGGTGCCGTCCGGGCGGACGAGGATCTCCACGGCGGCGACGGGGGATCCCATGGCGCCGACGAGGAGCGCGATCTCGAGTACGGAGCAGGTCCGCATGGCCACCTCCGATGGACCTCGGGAGAGCTCCGAGCAGGAGATTCGAGTATGAGGAGGCGCCGGGGCGATTGCAAGACGACCGGTCGCCCCTAGTGCGCCCCCCTTGCGAGCGGCCCTCTGCGGCCCAAGGGCCGCCTGTGGCCCGGAAAGGACGCTTGCCGCTCTCCCGCCACCAGGGTAGTTTCTGCACTCGATCGGCCCCTGGTCAGATCCCTGAGGCGACACTTCGAGCTACAGCACCCCTCGTCTTCCGGCCGTTACTCGGAGGGGACGCGGGCTCCTGGCCGAGGTGTCATCATCGTGACGGTTCAGAATCGAGAGAAACGGAAGCTCGTGGAGCAGTTCGAAGTCTTCAAGGCCATCTCGTTCCCCTTCGTGTGTGTAGGGTTGACCTTCGTCGTCCTTGACTTGACTACCAGCACGACGACGATGGAGCTTCTTCCGGTCGCCACGCAGATCGGCTTGGCCTGTTGGGTCGGCTTGTCGACCATGATCGGATTGATCCGGTCGTGGCGAGCGCACCGCTGACGATCACCTCGTCGAAGTCGTAGATCCCCGACGGTTGCTCCGGAGCGCTCTCGGTACACGCGAGGTGCGCTGTGCTGGAAGACACGCTGGCAACGGTGGTGCGCGACAGCACCGTGATCGCCCACGCGCACTCGTTCGAGCTTCCGGATCCTGGGAAGGTCCAGCTGTTCGTGCTGAACCTCTGTGTCCTCGCCGCCATCAAGGCCGCGGGCGCCTTCTCCTCCTCCGGACCGCGCATCGTCACGACCTTTCTGCTGGTGGCGACGTCCTGGGCGGTTCTCCTGCCCTACTACCAGGGCGGCATCGAGCTGACCCCGCCCGGAGAACTGCTGTCGGCCGTGGGCGGGCTGCTTCTCGTCGTCAGCGGACGGGTCCTGTGTCGGGAGGCCGAGTGCAGAACGAATCCTGCGGCACAGGCGAACCGGAGCGCCCTGGCCGGCGTTGCCGCCGTATGCTTCCTGTTCGCGGCACTTCCCTCGGCGTTCGATATCTCGGAATCGGTGACGAACCCGAGCTTCCCCCTGTGGATCACGATGGTCTGTTCGCTGGCAACGATCGCCCTGGGGTTGTTTTCGATCGCGGACGGCTCGAGGCGAATCTGTGAGGCCGCGCTGGACAGCGATCCGATCTGGAAGCTCGTCGCCACCATCTGTGCGATCTTCTTCGGGTTCGAGTTCGCGTTCACGTTCCTCTGGGCCACGGCACAGTTCGATCGGATGCCGGACGAGCTCAACTACGCATTCGCCGTCATCAAGCTCGTACTCACCGTCTCTCTCATCTTGGTGATCGGCCAGCTCGCACCCATCGATCCGCCCGGCACGCGACGGCGTCTCGGGGCGGTGATGATCGACTTCTTCAAGAAGATGTGGGGCTAACACCGCGGCGGGCAGGTCGATGGAGGGAGAGTCGCTCCCCGCTCGTACCTAGATCGTCACCCCGAATCGGTCCTTCAGCGCGAATGCGAACACGACCGAGAGGACGAAGAACACGATCAGCCAGTGCCATTGCCACCCGAGGAACCACACGGTGGCATCGGGATACGTGAGACGGATCGCCTTCACGGGCCCGTCCGGCAGCGAGGGCTCCATCGGGTACAGGAGCGCATCCAGGATCGAGCCGTCGTGGCGGAGCGGGGACCGCTTGGCCACGCCGCCGTCGGCCACCTGGAGCGTCTTCGTGTAGGTCCGGTCGCCGAGCTTCACCGCGACCTCGTAGCTCCCTTCGCGCTCCGGCGCGAGTCGCCACGCGAGCTCGTTCTTCGCGGGCAGCCACACCGCGGGCGTCTCGGACGTCACCCCGGCCGGCGTCTCGAGCTCCGCCGGCGGCCGCGCGCCCTCGTCCACCTGCGGGAGATCCGCGCGCCAGTCCGGTTTCAGTTCCACCGTGAGCAGCGGTTCGTCGCCCACGTGGAAGCCGTCGAAGCCGTAGCGGAACTGGAGCTGCGCCATCAGCAGCACGAACGGAAGAATCATCCACGCCAGCGGCACGAGCGAGAGCCCGAAGTACGTGAGGTTGTGGCGGAGGATGCCGCCCTGCGCGCGGAAGATCTGCACGAGGTCGTCGTTGAACAGACGGATCTCGAAGACGCCGGCCGTGATCCGGTCCTTGGCCGCGGCGATCGCGGTCTGGTTGGACGTCCGCTTGAACACCCACAGCATTCCCATCGCCACCAGGAGCGAGAGGATCGCGAGGGAGACGAACGGCGGCACGCTCGCGAGCGGAGCGAACACCAGATCGAAGAGGCGCGTCAGGGCGAGATTCACGACGTTCATGCGGGGCATCGAATCCTGCGTTGAGGGTGGATCGGAGACTCGCGGACGCTACGAGATGTAGCCGAGTCCCTTGAGGCGCTTCTTGATCTCCTCTTCGTCCGTTCCCGCTTCCTCGAGGTGAAGGATCTCCTTCTCGAGGCAGTGCGTGATGAACTCCTCCGGCGAGGAGTATCCGGCGATCGCGGAGTACTTCTTCACCTTCGCGATCAGGTCCTTGTCGAGCTTGATCTTCGGTCCGAACATCGTTCCTCCTCTCCGGGCGAAGCCGCGGCGGGCGGATGGGGCGATCAGTTCGTGGCGGGTGGGGGCGAGATGTATCCCACGGATTCGAGCGTCTCGGCGGCGCCCGGGAAGTCCTGCCCGACCCCGAAGTCCGCGAGAATCGCCGAGGCGAGACTCTGCAGGTTCGGCGCCGGCTTCGCGAGCGGGCGGCTCGTGACCAGCGTTCCCGGCACCACGGTGTGGTCCATGCAGTGGTCCGCGCCCCAGGCGTCCATGTTGTCGAAGAACAGGCTGTCCGGAACGTCGCCGACCGCGGACTGGTTCGAGCACCGGTAGTTCTTGGCGTAGCCCACCACGAGGTCCGGCCCCACTTCGAGCTGGTCGTGGTCGTGGTATGCGTCGCGGGAGATGTACACCTTCGTGATGGCCGGCAGCCCCGTCTCCGGGTCGACGACCTTCACGAGCTCGTACGCGATCTCCTCGGCGAGCGAGCGCGCATCCGCCGGATCGACGATGCCGTTCCGCTCGCGGCCGCGCAGGTTCAGGTACAGCCCGTTGATGCCGAGGCCGTACGCGCGCGTGCGCGACCAGTCCGTGTTCAGCAGGTACTCGTTCTTCTGGTTCTCGTCCTTGAGCACCAGGTAGCCGTTGTCCTTGAGCCACGTGTTCAGGTTCATCGCGCGCTTCCACGTGGCGAAGCCGTGATCCGACATGATCACGATGACGTCGTCCGGACCGAGATGGTCGAGCGCGTAGCCCACGAGGCCGTCCAACCGCTCGATGATGTCGATCTCCACCGTGCCGAACCGCTCACCGAGCTCCGGCGTCCACTGCGGGTGCGTGGGATCCGAGAGCTGGTACATCATGTGCGACGTCTGATCGAGGTTGCCCGTGTAGTAGAAGAGGAAGCCCGTGTCCCCGAACTCGCGGTTGAACTTCTCGAACACGTACGGGAACTGATCGAGCAGCTCGTCGCCCGCGATCTTGGACTGCTCCAGGAACTCGACCGGCGTGAGGATGCCCTCGTCGAGCGCCTTCGTATCCTCGGGGAAGCCCTGCGTGTAGAAGCGCCCGGCGTGCTCGGCGAGATCCTTCGCGAAGCCCTTCGGGTGCTCCAGCGGGATCGCCGGATCCATCGGATCGAAGTTCATCGGCGACGCGTAGAGCTTGAAGTACGGGCGCACTTCCTTGAGGTAGAAGCGGACCTCCACCGGGATCTTGGGGATCGCCGCGCCGGCGAGCCAGCGAGTGCCGAACGGGACCTCGTCGAGCACGGCCATCTCGAGCGAGAAAGGAACCCATTCGCTCCACTCGCCCTCCTTCATCAGGATCTGCTGGCCGTCGATGTCGATCAGCGCGTACGGCTCGTCCGGATCCACCGAGATCGTGAAGTCGCACTGCGCGCGAAGGTCGTTCCGCGACTTGCCGGGCACCTTGGCAGGATCGAGGAACGGGTCCGGCGGGCCGTCGAACGTCGCGGCGACCTGGTTCTTGCGGACGCGCACGCCGTAGACGTTGCCGCCGCCGACCTTCTTGCCCTTCTCCTCGGGATCCTCGGTCCAGTACGAGAACGTGCCGTACGTGCCGCGCACGTCGGGCGTGCTCATGCC
>JAGQIB010000562.1 GCA_020431545.1 Gemmatimonadota bacterium | reverse complement strand
TCGTGAACAAGGACTACGGCTCGGTCCGCGGATTCGAGCTCGCGGTGGACAAGAACTTCTCGAGCTACTGGCAGGGCGGCGTGTCGTACACGCTGTCGCGCGCCACCGGCTCCTCGTCCGACGTGAACCAGGGCGCCGTCGTGGCGTCGCAGGGTCTCGATCGCGAGCCGATCAAGGAAGTGCCGCTCGACTGGGACCGGACGCACGTGCTCAGCGCGTACCTGTACTTCTCGGACCCGGGCGTGTGGGGACTCAACTTCGACTTCTCGATCGCCTCCGGCTCGCCGGTCACGCCGCGACGTCTCGGACAGCGGACGACGAACGCCGAGGACATCAACACGCTCCGGCTGCCGGCCACGATGACGCTGGCGTTCAAGGGGAACAAGCAGTACTCGCTGTACGGGCAGGAGTTCCGGATGTTCGTGGAAGGTCGAAACATCCTCGATCGCCAGAACGTCCGCACCGACCGCCCGTATCTGTTCCCCACGCCGACGAACGAGTACTACCAGGAGTACTACACCGAGTTCGGTGAGCTCGGCGGCGCCTACAACCTCGCCGACACGATCGGCGCGCCGGAAGACATCCTCGTGCCGCTCAACGATCCGCGGGTCTACAGTGAGCCGCGTTCGTTCCGCGTCGGGGTGCAGTTCGAGTGGTAGAAATCGAGCGGGAGCTCACCCGGACGGGCGGCCGCGGGAGGATGATCGGAATGAGAAGGTTGGCGGGGGCGATCGCCGGCGCATCGCTGGTGGGCGTGATCGGCGGCGCCTTGCTGTTCGCGAGCAGCGATCCGGTCGCAGCGACCGAGCACGGCAACGAGGCGCGGCCGCTCGGTCGTATCGACGAATTCGCGGGCTGGTTCCACGATGCCGGGAACGTGCTGCTGCACGTGTCCAACCGGGGCCGGTTCGGACGGGCGGGCGGCGACGCCACGAACCCGTCGTGCGAGTGGCCCGCGGGATCGAACAACAACTACCTGTACGCGGCCGGCATCTGGGTGGGCGGCGTCGTCGACCGGGGCGGGGCCGAGGACACGCTGGTGTCCGCCGGTCTCTACCAGTTCGGTGAGTTCTACAACCGCACGTTGAACGAAGGCTGCGGCAGCCCGCCCGAGGGGATCTGCGTCACCTTCGAAGGCGCCCCGAACGGCCTGCGCCGATTCGACGACGACGGCGACGGCCAGATCGACGAGGACCCGCTCGACGGCGCGGACAACGACGGCGACGGGCGCATCGACGAGGACTTCGCCGGCATCTCGCAGCAGATGTACCGCACCGTCTACTACGACACGTCCGTGTTCTTCAACCAGTTCTTCCCGGACGAGGCGGACAAGCACACGCCGCTCGGCCTTCGTGTGACCCAGGAGAGCTACGTCTGGACGGATCCGTCGTTCGACGACTTCGTGGGCGTGGAGTTCAAGGTCCAGAACATCTCGCCTCAGCTCGACAACGGCGGCGACGGCTGGGACATCAACAAGTGCTACATCGGTTTCATGGTCGACGGCGACGTGGGCATCGACGACAACGATCTCGACTACTGGCAGGACGACCAGGGAGCGTTCGCCTCGCTCGACACCACGATCGTGCCGGAGATCGGGGACCCGCGGCGTCTCAAGCTGACGCTCGGCTACATCTTCGACGAGCTCGGCGGCCAGAACGGTGCCGACGACGTCCCCGGCTATTGCGGCGTGATGTTCCTCGGTCACACCACGGACACGACGGCGGCTGATCCGAGCGAAGCACTCGCGCCCCGCGAGGTCGGGATCCACGCGTTCCGCATCTGGTCGGGCGGTGATCAGGATCCGCGCAACGATCTCGATCGGTACCGATTCCTCCGGGGTCTGAACGACACGGCGCGGACCATCGATCAGCCGACGACTCGCGCGAACGACTACCGGTTCCTGGTTTCGGCCGGACCGTTCTCGCGCATCCCGGCCGGTTCCACGCTCACGTTCCAGGTCGCGTTCGTGATGGACGAGATGGTGGAGGTGCCGGATGGGCTCGGCGGACTCGTCCGGCGTCCCAACTTCGGGAATCCGATCCAGGCGCAGCGCGTGTACGACGGCTTCACGGACATCGCGACCGGGGACGTGATCCACTGGGCCACGAGTTCGCCTCCGCCTCCGCCGAACATCGAGGTGACCGCCGGAGACAAGAGCGTCACCGTGGAGTGGGACGACTTCCCGGAGGACATCGCGGACCCGTTGACCCGCATCGAGGACTTTGCCGGGTACCAGGTCTGGAAGGCCGAGGGCTGGCGACGCGAGTCCGCCATTCCGTCGGACGACATGTGGCGCCTCATCGCGGACTTCGACAGCACGGAGCTGTCGATGATCGACACCGGGGGGCTGGGCATCGGCAAGTACCGGTACGTCGACACGCGCGTCCAGAACGGATTCTGGTACTGGTACGCCGTGACCGCCTACGACAAGGGCGAGTTCCGCGTGGAGGTGAACGGTTCGGACACGACCTACGTCCGGGCGCCCGGCGGCGAGCCGAAGTACGGGAAGTTCACTCAGAACATGGTCCGCGTGATGCCGCAGACGACGCCCACCCAGACCCTGGACGACGTCTACGTCGTGCCTAACCCGTACAAGGGATCGGCGCCTTGGGATCTCGCGGAGACGAACTTCGAGCCCACGGGGCGAAGAATCAAGTTCTTCAACCTGCCGGCAAGAGCGGAGATCCGGATCTTCACCGTGGCCGGAGACCACGTCGTGACCCTGGAACACGACGAGGCGTTGAGTCGGGAGAACGACTCCGGAATCACGAGCTGGAACCTGATCTCGAAGAACAACCAGGACACCGTCAGCGGAGTCTACATCTACCACGTCAAGTCACTCATCGACGGGTCCGAGAAGGTTGGCAAATTTGTCATCATTCGATAAGGTGAGGCCGCTGCCCGGCCGGCTGGATTCGGCCCGTGGGTCAAAGGAGGCAGGTGTGAAGAGGATCCTGACGGTTGCCCTGACGGCGACGATCCTCCTGGCCGCTGCGGACGCGAATGCTGCCGCGATCTTCCGGAAGGTCGGAACGGCCGGGGCCCAGTTCCTCAAGATCGGGGTCGGTGCCCGAGCCGTCGGCATGGGCGAGGCGTTCGTCGCGGTGGCGGACGACGCGAGCGCCATCTGGTGGAATCCCGCGGGCGTGGCGCGGATCACGCTGGACGGGAAGAGCTACCTCACGCTGAACCACTCCACGTGGGCGGCCGGCCTCTCGCACGAGTTCGTGGGCTACGCGTTCACGTACCACGGCCTGCCGGGTTCGTACGCGTTCAGCTCGACCATCCTGCAGATGGATCCGATGGCGGTCCGCACCGTGTACGCGCCGGAAGGAACCGGCGAGAACTTCGACGCGGGCGACTTCAACCTCGCCATGACCTGGTCGAAGAACCTCATCGACCGGTTCGCGTTCGGCTTCACCGCGAAGTACCTCCACATGGGTCTCGAGGACGAGAACGCGGATGGCTTCGTGCTCGACCTCGGCACGCTGTACTTCACGGACTACAAGACGATCCGGATCGGAATGGCCATTCAGAGCCTCGGGCCGTCGATGACGTTCATCGACGACTCGTTCCCGCTGCCCACGATGTTCAAGGTCGGCGCGGCGATGGACGCGTACTCGTCCGAGGACCACAACCTGCTGGTGGCGTTCCAGTTCGATCACCCGGCCGACAACGCGGAGCGGGCGAGTCTCGGCGGCGAGTACACGCTCAAGAAGTTCGAGCCGAACGTGAAGCTTCAGCTCCGCGCCGGCTATCGGTACAACCGCGACGAAGAGCGTCTCACTTCCGGGTTCGGCGTCGAGTTCCCCACCGGCGCCTCGTCCTGGATGCGCATCGACTACGCGTGGAGCCAGATGGACGTTCTGGACGACACGCACAAGTTCTCCGCGGAGCTGCGGTTCTAGCGTCCTCGCGTCGCAACCGCCCGGAGGACCGTCCCGGGGGACGGGGCCTCCGGTGCGAGGCGGAACCACCGGCCGCGGAGAGCGTTGAACCCCACGGGGAAGCGACATCCGAAACCTGAGCCCGTCCCCGGCTCGGCGAGTCGCTTCCGAGGGAGCAGGTCCATGTCTCGGTTCGCGCGCGGGATCTCCGTGCTTCGATCTCATCGTCCGCCGCACCGTCGACGGGGCGGTCCAGCGCTCCTCGGGGGCGTGTGCCTGGGCCTGCTCGGTCTGGGTGTTCTCGCCGACCCCGCCCTCGCCGACGACGAGGAGCCGGTCGAGCCCCCGTTCCAGTCGGAAGGAGACCTCGACCTCTGGGTCGACCTGACCGGCTTCCGGGGCGTGGGGGATCGGACCGAGCAGGAGGTGTATCTCTCCGTCGCGAACGACCAGCTCGTGTTCGAGCCGGTGGAGGAGGGATTTCGGGGCCGCGTTCGGCTGCAGACGGTGGTCCGCGACTCGACCGGCCACGAGGTCGTGAAGCAGGAGGCGAGTCTCGAGCCGGTCGCCGCGACCCGACTCGACGCGAGCGATCACGGGATCCAGCAGGTGGTTCGCAAGCAGTGGGAGCTGCCTCCCGGCAAGTACCATCTCGAGGTCACGCTGACCGACGAGCAGGCGCTCCGCCCCGGACTGCTCAATCGAATCCGGAATCGACACAAGAAGGGCGAGATCGAGACCTGGTTCCGGGTGCGCGAGTACCAGCCCGACGACTTCGAGCTGTCCGAGCTCGCGCTGATCCGCAATGGTCGCCACATCGAGGCGGACGATCCGGCCGGTCGCAGCGGCGTGGAGCTGGATCCGAACCCCTCGCGCTACTACGGCCTCGCGCTCCCGCAGGTGCGGTACTTCGGTGAGGTGTATCCGGGCGCATCCGCGGAGTCGACCGACACGTTCCTCGTGCACTCCGAGGTCCGCGACCTGTCCGGTCGCACGCTGGTGGAGTCCCGGGTGCGGGCCGCGCCCGAAGGCGCCTCGTTCGCGATGGCCGAGGAGCTCCCCGTTTCGGAGGACATTCCCGGCGGGACCTACGAGCTCCGCGTGCGGGCCATGAACGAGCGCACCCGCGAGATCGTGGAATCCACGCGGCCGGTCGAGGTCATCTGGGCGGTCGACTCGTGGCAACGCGACCCCGATCGCGTGCTCCAGGAGATGATCCTGATCATGACGGATCCGGAGTACAAGACACTGGAGAAGCTCTCGCCGGGCGCGCGCGAGGTGTACCTCGCCGAGTTCTGGCACGACGTGGACCCCGAGCCGGAGTCCCCCGAGAACTCCGTGTACCGGGAGTTCCGCCGTCGCGTGGAACTCGCCGACCACCGCTACGCGACGGGGTTGCGGCGTGGAATCCTCACCGATCGCGGACGGGTCCTCGTCCGGTACGGCGAGCCCGACGACACCGAGTACGAGTATTCCTCCAGCGGCTTCGGGCCGGACGGGGGCGACCAGCGGGTGGCGGGGCCGAGCGAGCGGGCGACGCTGCAGGCGCGACCCTCGACGTCGTTCCTGAATCCCGACGAGTTCCGCGAGGGCGACGTGTCCGACGTGGTGAACCAGCGCGGCGGTTCCACGATCAAGAGCAAGGCCCTCGAGATCTGGCGCTACGACGGCCGCGGCAAGTCGCTCCGGGGAAAGGTGGACCTGCAGTCGGACAGCCACCGGGGCCTGAAGTTCATCTTCGCCGACGAGATGGGGAACGGCGAGTTCCAGCTGATCGGCAGCTCCGGCGCCTCGGTCTACTGACGCGATCGAGAGTCCGGTCGAGTCGATCCACGCAAGCGCCCGCGAGGAAAGCGGTTGAGGCGCCCCGCGACCGCGCCGCGGGGCCGGCGGACGGAAGAAACCGGGGGATTCACGGTTGACACTTGGAAAACGCCAAACCTAAAATCCCGCGTCTCACTACCTTACGGAGATTCCCCTCGACCCCCGGGCTCGGCCGGGCCACATCGTGAAACCTGGCGGGCGTCGGATGGCCATGGGCCACTCCGGTCCACGGTCCCGATCTGAAGGAGTGCCTTCGATGCGTTTCGAGAAGAAGACGATCACGTCTCTCCTGGCGGCATTTGTCCTCGTTGCGCTCGGAGGAGCCGCGGTGGTGGCCCAGGAGGGCGAGCCGGCGGCAGCCACCGACGCGGCGCCGGCCGAGACGACCGAGGCCCCGATCGATTCCTCGGCGATCGACTCGCTCGCGATTTTCGAGGACGCCGTCACCGAGAACACGCCGGTGATCGAGGCGAAGACCGGCTTCTGGGACAAGATGGCTGCCTCGGGCGCGGTCGAGCAGTTCCAGAAGGGCGGCTGGATGATGTGGCCGCTGCTCGTGCTGCTCATCATCGGCATCGCGCTCGTGATCGAGCGCGCCTGGACGCTGGGACGCGCGCGCACGAACGTGCGCACGCTGATGAATCGCGTCCTCACGGCCCTCCGCAACGACGGTGTGGATGCGGCGCTCGAGGTCTGCGAGTCCACGCGCGGTCCGATTCCCGCGATCCTTCACGCGGGCCTGCGTCGCTCGAACATCTCGATCGAGGCGACGGAGAAGGCGATCGAGAGCGCCGGCGTCGTGGAGCTCAGCTTCCTCGAGCGTGGCCTGCTCTGGCTCGCCACGATCGCGAACGTGGCGCCGCTGCTCGGCTTCCTCGGGACGGTGTCCGGTATGATCAACGCGTTCGACGCGATCGCGGCCGCCGACCAGGTGAACGCGAAGCTCGTGGCCGGCGGTATCTCCGAGGCGCTCCTGACGACGTTCGCGGGTCTCGTGGTGGCCGTCCCGATGTCCATCGGGCACAACTTCTTCGTCTCCCGGATCGACCGGTTCGTGATCGAGATGCAGGAGACGTCGGCCGACCTCGTCGACACGCTCGTCGACCTCGGCTACGAGCGCACCGGCACGAAGGCCTAAGGGTCCCGGGCCAAGGGAAACGGAGAGCACGCGATGGCGGTCAAGTTCCGGCGCAAGCAGGGCCTGGGAGATGACATCTCCACGGCATCGATGTCGGACATCGCGTTCCTGCTCCTGATCTTCTTCCTGGTGAGCACGATCTTCGCCGACGAGTACGGACTGCCGATGGTGCTGCCGGGGCAGGCGTCCGAGACGGCGCAGATCAACCCCAAGAACATCCTGAACATCGACGTTCAGGCGAACAACCTGGTCACGCTGGGCGGCGCGCCGTTCCAGGTGGCGAACATCGAGTTCGAGGTTCGGCGACGCGTGGCGGAGAACGAGAAGCTGGTCATCCAGCTCCGGTGCCACTCGCAGTCGAGCTACAACACCATGATCGACGTCCTGGACGAGCTCCAGAAGGCCGGAGCCACCAAGATCTCGATCAAGGGCCTGGACCAGGCCGAGTAGCGGAGCCCCGGGGGAAGTCTTGGCGAACAAGGGTGGCAAGTTTCACCGCAAGTCCAACATCGGACAGACGATTCCCACGTCGTCGATGGCGGACATCGCCTTCCTCCTGCTCGTGTTCTTCATGGTGACCACGATCTTCAAGCTCGAGGACGGCCTGCCGGTCGAAATGCCGAAGGCGGAGTCCGGAGAGAAGGTCCCGCGGGACAAGGTCGCCCACATCTGGATCGATCGCCTCGATCACATCAGCATCAACGACAACCTGATCGACGTCGGCCAGGTTCAGAACATCATCTACCTGAAGCTCCTCGAGAACCCGGCGTTGCTCGTGGCCTTCAACGTGGACAAGAACACGAAGTTCGAAACGGTCGACGCGGTGATGAGTCAGCTCAAGCAGGCGAACGCCACGCGCGTTTCCTTTACGGCCGATCCGGAAAGGAGCCGCTAGTCATGTCCGCCCGTGCCAACACCGTGTTCAAGCTCGGCTACCGGCGCTACTTCGACATCGCGCTCGCGATCTCGCTCACGATGCACCTGCTCGCGTTCATGTTCATTCCTCACATCGAGATCAACCCCGAGGAGGATCAGATCGACGAGCTCGAGGTGATCGACATTCCGCCGGAGATCGAGATCCCGCCGCCGCCCAAGGAGATCGCCCGCCCGAAGGTTCCGGTGGAGTCGCTGGACGAGAGCGTGGAGGAAGAGGACACGATCGAGGACACGACCCTCGATCTCGAAAACCTGCCCGACGCGCCGCCGCCGCCGCCACCCGGAGGGGGAGACTTCTTCGTGTTCGACAAGGCGCCGCAGATCCGCCGCTACGTCGACCCGGAGTATCCGCAGATCGCGATGGAAACGGGGATGGAAGGCGTGGTCCAGCTCAAGCTGACGGTCGACGAGCGGGGTCGCGTAATCAGCGCGATGGTGTTGAGCGGCGACAAGGTCTTCCACGCGCCTGCGCTCGCCGCCGCGAAGAAGTGGACCTTCCAGCCCGCGGAGATGAGCGGGAACGCCGTGAAGGCCACCATCATCATTCCCCTGGAATTCACCATCGACCGGTAGGTCGCGAGCCTGCCGGAAAGAGCATGCCGCCGTTCCCCGGGCGTCGCTCCGAGGAGGTTTCGCATGTCCTCTCGTTTTCGCCTGCGCCGCGCCCGCTCCGGGCGTCGGGCGCTGGATCTCGCGATCGCCATCTCGATCGCGTTGCATCTCGCGGCGTTCGCGCTGTTTCCCCCTTTGCCCGAGCGTCCGGTTCCGGCCGAGACTTCCGGCGAGATCGAGTTCGTCGACGTCGTCCCGTTCGAGACCGTGCCGCCGCCGCCTCCGCCGCCGCGGTCACGCCCCGTCACGCGGAGTCTCGCGGGAGACCTCGACGAGACGCCGCCTCCGGAGATCCGGCCGGACCTCGCGACGCCGGCCGACGCCGAGCCGCCGCCGCTGTCCGCCCCGCAGCCCATCGGTTCCCGGGGCGAGACTTTCCGGGTCTTCGAGCAAGCACCGAAGCTGCGGCGGGCCGAGGACCCGGAGTACCCGGAGCTCGCCCGAGCCGCCGGCCTGGAGGGCGAAGTGCTTCTCCGGATCTCGGTGGACGAGCGCGGCCGGGTCCTGGACGTCGTCGTGATCCGGTCCGACGGCACGGCGTTCGCGGCCGCGGCCGTCGCGGCGGCGCGGCGCTGGACGTTCGACCCGGCCCGGATGAGCGGGCGGCCCGTGGCGAGCACGATCCTGGTGCCCGTGCGGTTCACGCTCCGCTGACCGTCCCCGCCAAGAGCCGATCCGCGGCGTCCGCCCCGCAGGCCGTCCGAAAGCGCGTGGCGGGGAAGGGGCGGCTCCGTTACCCTGAGCCGCCCCTTCACGGAGGTGAGTCCGCATGGATCCGGTTGCTCAGTCCGCTCCCGAATCGACGCCGGGGGCTTCCGGCCCGCTCGGCTTCTCGGCCGCGTTCCGGGTTCTCTTCGCGCCGACCGCCGCGTTCCGCGCGGTCGCCACCGATGGCCTCTGGGTCGGTCCCGTGCTGCTCTGTTTCCTGTTCGCGCTGATCGGTGGCTGGGTCGCGCTGCCGGTGTCGCTCGACTTCGGTCGGGAGATGGCGATCGCGTCCATGGAACGGTTCGGCGCGCCCGAGGAAGCGATCGACGAGGCGCTCGCGAAGATGCCGGACCCCGACGACCGGAGCTTCAAGGTCGTGGCCCAGAACGTCGGTGGGACCGTGTTCACGCCGATCTTCGGCATCCTGTTCGGCGCGATCGTGATCCACCTGGGCTCGCGTTTTCTCGGCAGTCGCCAGGGATTCCGATTCTCCCTCGCCGCCGCCGCCACCGCGATGGTCGTCGCGATGCTCGGCTCTCTCGTGAAGTCGATCGTGATGGCGATGTCGGGAACGGTCGAGGTCAGTCTGGGTCCGGGGGCGCTGATCCCGGATCTGGACTTCTTCTCGAAGGGCGCGGCTCTGCTCGAGATCCTCGATCCGTTCGCGATCTGGTTCCTGGTGGTGTCCGCGATCGGCGTGTCCGTCGTCCACCGTCTGAGCCGCGGCGGGGGCTTCGGGATCGCGTTCGCCTGGTGGATCCTGGGGATGATCCCCGTAGTCGGCATGCGCTTGTTCCTTTCCTGGACCATGAGCGGAGCGTAGGGAACCTCTGGCCCGGACCCCGCGTATCAGGAGAAATGCGTCCCCGCGTTCTCTTGGGAGGTAGCATGAACCAGATCTGGCCCTCGTCTTCGCGTTCGGGGCGCGGCGTGCTCGTCGCCGCGGCGTCGATCGCCGTCCTCGTGGCCCCGGGACTCGCCGGCGCCGAGACCTACGACCTCGCGACGTGCACGTCGCTCGCGCTGAAGAACACGCTGACCGCCGAACAGGCGCGCACGAACCTGCAGTCCGCCGAGGCGGGGGTCACCGGGGCGCGGTCCGGATTCCTGCCACGGCTGTCCGTCAGCGGCTCGTGGACGAAACCGGAAGCCACCACGGAGCAGATCGGAGGCGAGTTCGTCGTATTCGACAACTCGTACTGGAGCGGTGGCGCGAACGCCTCGTGGACGCTGTTCGACGGGCTCGGGACCTGGAACTCCTGGAAGTCGGCGCGCTACGGGCGCGACGCGGCCGAGGAGTCGTA
>JAGQIB010000561.1 GCA_020431545.1 Gemmatimonadota bacterium | reverse complement strand
CGGCGACGAGCGATTCGCCGATGCCGCCGAGCTCACGCACGAGCTCGAGACCCTGATTCGCACGCAGGGCTGGGATTCGTCGCGGCACTCTCCGGCCTCGATTCCCGCGGCCGAGCATCCGGGCGGCGCCTCCCCGCCGGCGGACACGTCGCCGATCCCGGCCGGACGCCGCGGCCGCTGGATCGGCGCCGGCGTCGCGCTCGCCGTCCTCGCCGCCCTCCTCTGGTGGCGCGCGCCGCACGACGACTCGCCCGGATTCGTCACCGACGTGCGAGCGGCCGTGCTGCCGATCACCGATCGCACCGATTCCCAGTGGAGCTCGCTCGCCGCGGGACTCACCACCGTGCTCACGGAAGCGCTGGAGGATTGCGCGAGGCAGGTCCCGTCGATGTGGGTCGCCCCGCTGCGGCACGTGGAGTACGCGGATCCGTCCGGTCCGGCCGAAGCGCAGGAGGCGCTCGGCGTGAACCGGGTCGTCTCCGGTAACCTCCAGACGTTCGGCGACGGCCTCCGCCTCTCGCTCGCCGGCTTCTTCCCCGGCGGCCGGGAGCGTCCGCGGGTGACGACGATCGACTTCTCCCCGGAGGATCCTTCGAAGCTGCGGGCCAACATTCCGGCCTTCCTCGTCCAGACGATCCCGGCCGCCGGTCAAGCCTCGACTCCGGAAATCCTCCCGGCGGGCGCCGCCGGCGCGGCGTACCTGCGCGGTGTGGGATCGCTTCCGGCCGATCCCGCGGGGGCCGTTCGCGAGCTCCGCCTTGCCACGGAGCAGGCGCCGGACTTCACCCCCGCGCGAGGAAGACTCGGCCTCGCCTGGCTGCGCCTCTTCGACGCGACGGGCGACTCCGCCGCCCTCGTCCATTCTCTGGAGACCCTTCGTAGCCTCCGCGACGACGGCAGCGCCGGTCCCACCCACCTCGAGTGGCTCGGCGACGCCTACGAGCGGCTCCGCGCCCCCGACAGCGCGGTCGCCAGCTACCGCGCCGCTCTCGCGCTCGATCCCGGCCGTTCCTACGCCGCCCGCGAGATCGCGCGTGCGCTGCGCAAGTCCAGCCGCTTCGATGAGGGGACCGCAGTGCTCCGGGCGGTCATCGCGCGAGAGCCCGACTACTTCGCGAATCATCGGGATCTCGCGGCGCACTTCTATCGCTCCGGCCTCCCGGACTCGGCGGCCCTGGAGTTCGAGCGCTCGCTCGCGCTCGCACCGCGCGACAACTTCTCTTTGAATGCTCTGGGGGCGATCCACTACGCGGCCGGACACTGGGCGGAAGCTCGCAGCTTCTTCGAGCGATCGTTTCGGCTCGTCCCGTCCTACGATGCCTGCAGCAATGTCGGCGCCATGTACTACTACGAAGGCGACTTCGAGAACTCGGCGCGCTACTACGAGATCGCCCTCGCCTATGCCGACTCCACGAATCCCAACACGTGGGGCAATCTCGCCAAGTCGCTGCACTGGATCCCCGGCCAGCATGCCGCCTGCGACTCCCTTCTCCGGCGCGCGATCCGACTGGTGAAAGCTCGAACCGCAGAAGATCCGAGCGACGTCGAGGGACTCGTGAACCTCGTCGACTTCCAGGCCATGCTCGGCGACTCCACGGCCGCTCTCGCCCTGCTGCCCGAGGTGAGCCGTCGCGCCGGCGACGACGGGAACCGACGCTACCGATTGGGATGCGCCTGGGAAATGCTCGGCGAACGCGAGAACGCGCTGCAGGAACTGTTCCGAGCATTGCGACTCGGAGTACCGCTCTGGGTACTCGAGGGTACACCCGAGCTGGCGGATCTCCGGACCGATGCGCGATTTGCCGACTTCGTCGGCGGCTCCGAGGATGCGGGGCACTGAGCTCGATTCAGGCTCG
Source organism: Gemmatimonadota bacterium (assembly GCA_020431545.1). Lineage (GTDB taxonomy): Bacteria > ARS69 > ARS69 > ARS69 > ARS69 > JAGQIB01. The sequence goes on along the minus strand of JAGQIB010000561.1, from coordinate 1,046 downwards.
GAGTTCGCGATCGTCTTGCGGAGTCGATCGTTTGGTTGCGGCGAGCCGGGTCCCCGAGTAACATGCGCTTCGTCTCCGCTCCCCTGTCCGGAGGATTGCCGTGCGCCGGAGTATCCCCCTCGCGACTTGCGCTTGTGCGTTTCTCTTGGCGCTGGCGTCAGGCTGCAGCATGAGGGCAGGAGTCGCCACGTCGCCAACGCAGGTCAATCTCTACGTCTATGATCAGTGCAAGATCGGTGATCTCGATCGCTCGGCGGAGATCTTGAGCGACGCTCGACCGGTCGTCATCCTGCCCGGCGACACCGTCTCCGTGACGAACACGACGAAGAGGGCAGTGAAGGTCCGCGTCCCCAGCCTCCTGGCGCAGGAACACCCGAGGGGAACGGTGCTCAACATCAAGGAACGCTCCCGGATCTCCTTCGTGGTGGGAGAAACGAAGGGCGAGTACGAGCTCGAGGTCAGCTGCGGGAGCAAGTTCGACGATCCCTCCGGTCCGAACATCGTGGTCGGCGATCCGCCCTAGGGGCCGCCTGCCCGAACGGCTCTCGCTCTTCAGAGCCTGGTCGTTTCATCGAGATCTCCCTCCGCCCGCCCCGCAACTTGCACTACGATCCGTGGGTCCCCAACGAGGAGGACTCATTGCCCCGAACCATCGGAATCGGCGGTGGAGTGGCGATCGCGATCCTGCTGGGCGCCGGGTGTACGTCACCCCCCCGAGTGGATCTCTACATCGCCAACACGGCGACCGCGAAGTGCGGCCTCTTCGATCTCGACCGAAGCAAGGAGGTCGAGGAGGTCTTCGTGATGCCGGGTGACGAGGTCGCGATCTCCAACACGCTCGCGGAGTCGGTCACGCTCTACTTCACGAAGGACGTGTTCGAGGAAACGGGCGTGCACGCGGATACGTCGAGCGTGGTCCTCGCGCCGCGCTCGCGGCTGCCGCTGCGGGTGCTGTCATCCGCGGACAAGAAGATCTGCTACCTGTGGACCAACTGCTACGAAGGGGGCGTTTCCGGGCCCCAGATCGTCGTGGGCGATCCGCCCTA
>JAGQIB010000560.1 GCA_020431545.1 Gemmatimonadota bacterium | reverse complement strand
GTCTCGTCGATGCCCGCCTCGCTCAGCAGGTCCGCGTAGCCAACGATCTCGGTCATCGGCGTGCGGATCTCGTGGCTCATGTTCGCGAGAAACTCGCTCTTGGCGCGGTTCGCGGCGTCGGCGGATTCCTTCGCCTGGCTGAGGCTCCGGTTCGTCTCCTCGAGCTGCTGGAGCGCCTGGTTCAGCGCCGACGTTCGCTGCTGGACCTGCGCCTCGAGCACCGTGGCCGCCTGGAACAGGGAGAACGCGTTCTCTTCCTGATCCATGTTCTTCTCGACCCGGTCCATGAGGACACGGTTCACCCGCTCGAGCCGGCGAACCTGCTCGATCAGTTCCTGGCGGCTGAGTCTCTCGGTCGGGTCCGGAGCTCCCGGGTCGGGAGCGTCCGTCCGAGCCGAACTCGGGGGGTCGGGGGTCGTCATCGGTCTAGCGCGGGTTGCCGATCGCCACGCCCGTGAACGTCTGGTTCACGTGCATTCCGTTGTACTGCTCCCCGTACGTCGCGAAGCCCACGACGTTGTTCGCGCGCATCACCTCGGAGATCGACTGCCGCAGCTTGCGCTGGTCCATCTCCACCTCGCGGAACAGGCAGTCGCAACCGATCACGAGCGCCGGATCCCCGATGCGCTGGCGGACGCCCGCGAACGTCTCCTGCAGGTTGTCGAGCATGTTCTCGCCCTGGGCCACGGACATGACCACGCCCTCGTCGATCGCGCACGCGAAGAGGAGCGACCGGTCCCCGTCGATCGTCATGATCGAGCGGACGTACTGCACGCCGCCGACCTTCACGACCACGGGATGTGCGGCGAACACGTCGGACGAGAGGTCCTTGGCGTCGATACCCACGATTTTCGCGTACTCCTCGGCTGCGGGCGCTCCGTTGATCTCGAAGACCCGCCGATTCGCGGGGTCGGCGCCCGTCACGACGAGCTTCGTGTCCGAGCTCGCGAAGTGCTGGGTCTTGAACACGTGGAACGGAAGAGAAGTCTGCACCAGCGCGAGGAGTGCGTGGTTGCTGCGGAACTCGCCGTTCACCCAGACCCAGGTCTGCTCGAACTTCGCGTCGTCGGCCGCGGATCCGCCGAACAGCGGGATGCCGTCGAGGCCGCGATTCAATCCGTTGACGATCGTCTCCTCGCTCCGGGAGAGACCGTCGATGAGGAGGAACGCAAAGGTGTCCTGCGGCGTCGGCGCCGGGCCCTTCTCGGCCATGCGGCGTCGAAGCTCGACCGTTGCCCTTTGGCCGTCGGCCATGGGCACCTGGCCCAGATCGGAAAGGGCCACGGTCTCCACGCGGAACTCGTGACTCGAGAACGAGAAGCCGGTGATGGAACCGTTCCGGTAGCCCTCGGGGCCGATCTCTCCCGCCGTGGTGCAGCCGATCACCGGCTGCGAACCGAACCGCTCCCGGATCGCCTCGCCCAGCGCCTTCCGGTCGAGCTTGCTGGAGGCGAAGAAGACGTTCAGGGCGGCGTCCTCGCGCGCGATCTGCGAATGCAGCTCGGCGACGGCCTGGGCGGCGTTCTCGCTCACGCCCACACCGGTGCGGACGGGCCCGACGGCACGGCTCGCGGTTCGTTCCATGGAGTCCTCCTCCCGAGGGGGCTTCGAAAGGTAGTCGGCGGTCACAGAATGGAGCTTGAGGCTCCGGACTGCTCAAGACAAGATCCGGGAACGCCGATTTTCCAGTCCGGGCCTCTTTCTCCGGGTGAAACTGCGTGTCCATCCGCCAAGATCCGCCGGTGGCCGACGTCGTGGCGGGAGCTCGCGTCGTCATCGCCGACGACGACCCGATCATGCAGGCCGTCTGCGGCGCCGTGCTCGAGGAGCTCGGCTGCGAGGTGCGCCTGGCCCGGGACGGCATCGAGGCGGAGAAGCTGGGCTGCGCGGACGACCTCGACATGGTGCTGCTGGACCTCGAGATGCCCGAGCGCAGCGGCCTGGAGGTCCTCCAGACCATCCGTTCCTCGGACCACGGTCGCTACATTCCGGTCGTCGTGATCACGGGCTCGGACGCGGAGGTCGACGTCTCCCGCGCGTTCGAGCTCGGCGCCACGGACTTCGTGACGAAGCCGTTCCAGCCCGCGATCCTGCGGAACCGGCTCCGGTTCATCCTGAAGGCGTACCGGGCTCAGGAGGAGCGGCGGCACCTCGAGGACCATCTTCGCCAGACCCAGAAGATGGAGGCGCTCGGAACGCTCGCGGGCGGAGTGGCCCACGATTTCAACAACGTGCTCGCCGCCATTCTCGGGAGCGCCGAGCTCGCGGCCGAGCAGCTGGACCCGGAGACCCGGGTCTACAAGTCGATCGATCGGATCCTGCGCGCCGGGAATCGCGCGCGGGACCTCGTACGCCAGATCCTCGCGTTCGCGCGCAAGGACCAGGCGGAGTTCCGGGCCGTGGACGTGTCGGAGATCGTCCACGAGGCGATCGACCTGGTGCGGGCGGCGGTCTCCGGCAAGACCCAGCTCGTCTTCGATCCGGTGTGCGAGCCGCTCGTGGTGCAGGGCGATCCGACCCAGCTCTCGCAGGTGCTCGTGAACCTCTGCACGAACGCGTCCCACGCGCTCGCCGACGAAGGCGGAAAGATCCGGCTCTCGGTTCAAGGAATCGACCTCGATCTGCCGATCCCGAATGGACCGAAGGGGCTCGGACCGGGTCGCTACGCCGTGGTCACCGTGCAGGACGACGGTTGCGGCATGCCGCCGGAGGTTCGCGCCCGGATCTTCGAGCCGTTCTTCACCACGAAGGAAGTGGGCCGCGGCACGGGGATGGGCCTCTCGGTGGTCTACGGGATCATCGCCGAACACGGCGGCGCGATCGTGGTGGACAGCGAGGTGAACGTCGGGACGACGTTCCGGGTGTTCCTCCCCCTGACGGACCAGGAGACCGAGGTGACGAACGGAGACGAGCGACCCACGAGCGCCTGCACCGCCGTCCGCGTCCTCGTGGTGGACGACGAGGCGGATATCCGCGACATGACCGAGGACATGCTCGACGTTCTCGGCTACGACGCGATCGCGGTCGGCAGCGCGGAGGACGCGCTCCGTGTCGTCCGGGAGGACGAAACGGTCGCCGCGGTCATCACCGACTACTCCATGCCGGGCATGTCCGGCGCCGATCTCGCGCGCGAGCTCCATGCGCTGCGGTCGACCCTCCCCGTGGTCCTCTGGTCCGGGAACGCCGACAACGGCGACACGCCCGGAATCGCGGCCACTCTCGTGAAGCCGGTGTCCATGAACACCCTCGCCAAGACGCTGAGCGAGGTCCTCGGCTAGTCCAGGTTTGCACATCCTCGCGTTCCTTCACCGCGGACGCTTCGGTTCTCCGAAAAGACCGACGGATTCGGTGGAATCGCGCCTCCCTCGCGCCGATACCCGAAGAGCCGGGTTCACGTTCGCCGAGGGGAATCGTGCCGTCTCGACCGTCGCCGTTGTTTCGATCGCTGCTCTTGCTGGGGGTCGCGGCCGCGCTCTTCGCCGCGCCGGCGTTCGCGCAGTCCATCCACTACACCGTGGTGACGGACCAGGACACCTATCTCGACGAGAAGAATCCGACCGCCACGCACGGCACGGAACAAACAGTCGTCGCCCAGCGGAAGGTCGGTGACCAATTCTGGGCGTTGTTCGGATTCGATCTCTCCGCGATCCCTACCGGCGCGGTGGTCGATTCCGCGTACCTCGACGTCTTCGCGACCCGCGAGGACAACACCGGCCTCCCGGTCGAAGTGCGCCGCGTGACCGGCGC
>JAGQIB010000559.1:1195-1750 GCA_020431545.1 Gemmatimonadota bacterium | reverse complement strand
GCGTTCCAGGTTCGCGTAGGGAAACGTCGCGGGGTCGATCGCGTTCACGCGGGCGGCGAGGCGCTCGACGTTCGTGCGCGGGTCCGTGGTTTCCTCGGCGGATGCCGTTCGGGCAAGCATCCCCGCGCCGAGCGTGGCCGCCACGCAGACCATTGTTTGCTTGAGGCACATCTGCTTGAGGCACATCGGCGCGCCGAGCCGAGCGAAACCGGATCGCAAAGTCGCGAACCCTCGGATCCGAGCGGGGGGCGTGGCGGCCGATTCTCTCGAAGTACGCATCCGACCAGAGTAGAGGACGAGCGTCGCTCGCGCCACCCGCGGGCGCCACGTGGTGGAGGGTCCGAACATCGCCCCGGGGCAGCGAGTGGCCCCGACGCTCCCCGCGCTTCTCCCTCCGGCAATCCCGCCACCGGTGCTACTCTCCCCGCAACCGTGTGGCTCTCACGGAGGAGGTAGACGCATGACCGGCTTCGAATCGCTGTGGCTGCCGATCGCGCTTTCCGCGGTGTTCGTGTTCGTTCTGAGCTCCATCATTCACATGGGTCCGTTCTGGCA
>JAGQIB010000559.1:0-1169 GCA_020431545.1 Gemmatimonadota bacterium | reverse complement strand
GCTCATGCCGCCCCCCGGCGACTACATGGTGCCGCGCGCGTCCAGCGGCGCGGAGCTGAACACGCCGGAGTTCATGGACAAGATGAAGCAGGGTCCCGTGTTCATGCTCACGGTCCTGCCGAACGGAGCATGGTCCATGGGCCGCAACCTCTCGCTGTGGTTCGTGTATCTGCTCGTCGTGAGCTTCTTCTCCGCGTACATAGCCGGCCGCGCGCTTCCACCCGGAGCGCACTACCTCGACGTGTTCCGCTTCGCCGGCGCCGCGGCGTTCATCGGCTACGCGGTCTCGCTCTGGCAGATGTCGATCTGGTACCGGCGCGCGTGGTCGCTCACGATCAAGGCCACGGTGGACGGCTTCCTCTACGCGCTGGTCACCGCCGGCACGTTCGGGTGGCTCTGGCCGAGCTAGAACCGAGGGGGGAGACGGGTCGCAGGAAACCCGCGCCATGCTAGAGTCCGCGCCATGCCCCTGAAGCCCGGCGCCCGCCTCGCGAACTACGAGATCCTCGGCTCCCTCGGCGCCGGCGGGATGGGGGAGGTGCATCGCGCCCGCGACCTCCGGCTCGGCCGCGAGGTGGCGATCAAGGTCATCAGCGGCGACGCGGCGCCGAGCGAGGAGCAGCTCGCGCGCCTCGAACGCGAGGCGCGCGCCGCCGGCATCCGGCACATCGACGTGCAGGCCTTCGACCTGCGCGTGCACTCCGGCTGGGTCTTGCCCGCCTGGGAGGAACGACTCGCCGAACTGCTCGCGTACTCGGCCGACCTCGACGCGAACGATCGGGCGGGCATCGAGGATCTGGCCGCGCGCATCGAGGAGCTGACCTTCGTCGCCGAGATCGGCGTGCCGGAGGTGATCTGGCCCGACGGCCTGTCGCTGCCGTTGCGGCTGCACATCCCGGCCGCGAACCTGCGCGTCGGCGAATCCTTCTTGCTCGTGTCGGAGGAGGGCGTCGTGCTGGCCGGCGCGAGCACGCTTCCGCACGAGGCGTTCGGTCTGCCGCTGCCGGTCCTCGGTCCGTTGGACGGCAGCACCGATCGTTATCGACCCGGGGACTCGCTCGATCGCGAGGATCTGCTCGACGCGCTGGCCGTCGCGCGCTCGATGTGGTTGCACCTCGACGCCCCGCGGCTCGCGCGGCTGGGCCGCGTGTTGATCGACGCCAGTGCCG
>JAGQIB010000558.1 GCA_020431545.1 Gemmatimonadota bacterium | reverse complement strand
CCGAGGACCCGGATCGGATCGACGCCGGATTGACGCATGCGCTGCGCCGATCGGCCGATCTCGGCGACGTCTACGTGCCGGCGGAAGAACTTGTCCGCGCGGCCGAGGATCTCCTCCAGGTCGACACGGTCGTCGTGGAACGCGGGCTCGAGTCCGCGGTGGACTCCGGGCGCGTCCGGCGAGAGGCGGATCGCGTCTACGGGATCTCCCTGCACCGCTCGGAGTGCGACTCGGCCGAGCTCCTCGCGGACATGCTCGGCGAGACTTCCGATCCGCTGCCGTTCGACGAGGGCCGCCTGCGCCGACTTCAGCGAGATCGGGGCGTCACCCTCTCTCCCGGGCAGATCGAAGCCCTCCGCCTCGCGCACGACCGGCACGTGCTGGTGCTCACCGGAGGCCCCGGCACCGGAAAGACCACGCTCACTCGCTTCCTGCTCGATCTGTTCGAGGAGCTGGGCCTGCGACTCGGCCTCGCGGCGCCCACGGGCCGCGCCGCGCGACGTCTCGCCGAGGCGACCGGACGTGAGGCCTCCACGTTGCACCGGCTGCTCGCGTTCGATCCGCAGACGTCCGAGTTCTCGCGCGACGCCTCGGACCCGCTCGACTTCGACGTCCTCCTCGTGGACGAAGCCTCGATGGTGGACCAGTGGCTGTTCGCGAACCTCCTGCGCGCGCTGCCTCTCACGGCCCGACTCGTCCTCGTGGGCGACGCCGACCAGCTCCCGTCGGTGGGGCCCGGCGAGGTTCTTCGCGATCTGATCAAGAGCGGCGTCGTTCCGACGGCGCGTCTCGATCGCATCTTCCGGCAGGGAGAGCGGAGCGGGATCGTGGAGAACGCCCACCGCATTCTCGCCGGCGACTGGCCCGAGGCCGCGGAGTTCGGACAGGGCGATTTCGTGTTCCTGGAGCGTGATCGCCCCGAAGACGTCGCCCAGACGATCCGGGAGTACGTGAGTCGACACCTGCCGGCGACCGGTCTGGATCCGCGCCGGGACATTCAGGTACTCGTCCCGATGTACAAGGGAGAGGCCGGCGCCGACGCGCTGAATCGCGCGCTCCAGTCGGACCTGAACGCGAAGGGGCGGGAAGCGCGTCTCGGGGCACGCAAGTTCCGCGAGGGTGATCGCGTCATCCAGCTCCGCAACGACTACACGCGCAACGTGTTCAACGGCGAGATCGGCCACGTGGAGCAGGTCCGCGAAGAAGGGCGGACCCTCGCCGTGCGGTTCGACAGCATGGTGGAGCTCGGCGGATCGGAATGGGATCAGCTCGCGCTCGCGTACGCGATCACCGTCCACAAGTCGCAGGGGAGCGAGTACGACTGGGTCGTCTTTCCGCTGACGACGCAGCACGCGATCCTGCTCGAGCGGCCCTTGTTCTACACGGCCGTCACCCGCGCCCGGAAGGGCGTCCTGCTGGTGGGGAGCCGGCGGGCGCTCGCACTGGCCCTGCGGACCGGACGTTCCCGGGAGCGTCGGACGACCCTCGCCGCCCGTCTCCGGGGCGATCTGGCGCTCTAGGGCCCGTTTCCGGGCCCCTTCGGCTCTCGCCTCAAACCGATCCGGATCGCTGCCGATCTCTCCGGACAGGAGGTTCTCGGCATGACCCTGGCGATTCTCGGCCTTCTCGTGCTCGCGTTCTCGGTGCTGGCGGCGTCCGTTCGCGCCGACTCGGTCGTGCTGCGGAAGCTGCGCGAGCGAATGCTGTCGCGAGCCCTGCCCTCGGCCCGGACCGGAGACGAGAACACGGAGTCGCCGCGTCCGGAACCGCGCGCCGACTTCGGCCTGCGCTGGGCCGAGGTCACGAACCTCACGCCGACCGGTCCGGATCGTTCTTCTTCGCGGGAGAAGCCGCGCGAGAGCGCGACCACATCCTCCGAGACTTCTCGCACCTCGTGATCCGCGCTCGCCTTGACCGCGGCGAGCTCCTCGCCCAGGATGGCGCGCTCGCCCGCGGCCCGGAGGAACCGGATGAAATCCCTGCTCGGCTCCGTCGTGTTTCTGATGTCGCTGTTCCTCGTGCGCCAGGTGATGGTGGGCGCGGGGGTGCTGACGTCGGGGACGACCCTGCTGTTCCTGGTGGGTCTCGTGGGGTTGCCGCTCGGCGCGATCGTCCTGGTGGAAGGCGCGTTCGAGCACGAGTTCCGCGCGATGCGGGAACGGATCGAGCGGCTCGAGTCCGAGCTGGCTTCGCGCGATCGCTCCGACTCCTCGCGCTGACGCTGTTGCTGTGCTCCGTCGCGGCGAGCGCCGCGGCGTCCTCGGAGCGCTGTCAGCTCTGTGGCCAGGCGATCCACGGGGACTACGTCCGCTTCGAGACTCTGGACTGGGACGTCTGCACGGCATGTGCATCCGCGCCGAAGTGCGAGGCGTGCGCGCTGCCTCTCGCCGGAACGAACGAGGGCGACGACGGCTGGTGCCGCCGCTGTCTCGACGCCGCCCCGCGCTGCGCCTCGTGCGGCCGCCCGATCCGGGAGCGCTACTGGCGCGTCTCCGGTTCCGAGGCGATGTACTGCTCGCGCTGCAAGGAAGACGGCAACGAGTGCTCGGTGTGCGGCGCGCCGGACCGCGTCGGTCGCTGGGTGGACGGTCGCTGGTTCTGCGGATCGTGCTCGCCCCGCATGGTCGAAGACGATTCGGCGCAGTGGGAGGGGGTCTACGATCTGCTGGTGCAGCGGGCCGAGCGGGAGCTCGGCCTCGTCCTGCGCGTGAAGCCGCCGCTCGTGATCGACGACGCGTCGACTCTGGCCGAGCGCCGAGCGGAGCAGGGGGCGCCGCCCGGTCTCTGTGGTCTCTACCTCCGCGACGCCCACGGCAACGCGTCGATTCACGTTCTCTCGCGCCTGCCCGCGTCGCGCGGCGCGGCCGTCCTCGCGCACGAGCTCGCGCACGCCTGGCAGGCGGAGAACTGTCCCGACGACCAGGGGATCCGGATCCGCGAGGGATTCGCGGAGTGGGTGTCCTGGAGCCTGCTCGATCGTTGGGAGGACGGAGATCGGGAGCGCGCCGTCATCGAGGCCCGCACGGACGAGTACGGCGAGGGGTTCCGGCACTTCCGCCGGCTCGCGGAACGCTCCGGCGTGGACTACGCGATCTGGTACTCGAAAGCGGCGCGCGCCTCGATCGAGTGATCGCGACGCGCGCCGACGTTCCGCGGCGTCAGTCCTGAGCGACCTCGGCCGGAATCTTCGCGAGCGCCTGTTCCAGGTCGTGCCAGAGATCTTCGACGGCCTCGATACCCACCGAGATGCGCAC
>JAGQIB010000557.1:1909-2491 GCA_020431545.1 Gemmatimonadota bacterium | reverse complement strand
ATCGCGTCGCGGACCTCGGCCATCGCGTTCGGATCGAGCGCCGACGTTCCGGGCAGCGGCGGCGGCCCAGGCAGCGACGGAGCGGCGGGCGCGGCCGGACGAGCCTCGCGCTTGTCGCCCTTGAGCTGCGTCTCGAGCCGGCGCATCAGCATCTCGCCGACCTTCTCGAACGCCTCGAACACGCCCTCGCCGGTCGTGGCGACCTGCGGGAAGCTCGGCACGCCGTACGGATTCAGCTCGCGGTCGAGCTCCTCCACCGACATCGCGTCCGGCATGTCGCGCTTGTTGTAGCCGATGACCCACGGCAGGTCGTCGAGGCACATTCCGTACTCGAGCAGGTTCGTACGCAGGTTGCGGAGACTGTCGATGTTCGCCGCGAGCTGCGAACGCTGCGAGTCCGCCACGAACACGATCGCGTCCGCGCCCTTGAGCACGAGCTTCCGCGTGGCGTTGTAGTACACCTGTCCCGGCACGGTGTAGAGCAGGTAGCGCACCTTGAAGTCCCCGATCGAGCCGCGGTTGATCGGCAGCAGGTCGAAGAACAGCGTGCGCTCGGCCTTCGTCTTCATGGAGACCATCTTT
>JAGQIB010000557.1:0-1843 GCA_020431545.1 Gemmatimonadota bacterium | reverse complement strand
TAGACGATCTTCCCGCTCAGCTCCCTCCCGGTGTAGTTGAAGACCACCATCTTCGGCTCTCCCTGATTCGGTTGGACGTTCCGCTCCCCGCGGACTTTCCCGGCCTCTCCATCACGCAAGGGCTGTGCCGAAAATCAGCGCCCTGTCCGGATCCTGATCGCTCGCGCCGAAGCGCTTGCGATGCATGGTGTTCCGGGAGGGATCCTCCGGACGCGATCCGCGGGCGGTCCCCCCCGGGTCGCGTTCGGCACCGTGCAGGATGCGAAAGAAACGCAGCCTGCAACGGGATCCCCCTCGCTTGACAGCCCGGAGGCCTCTTGCGAGTTTTGCCCGACTCTTTCGAGCGGGCCGCCCCGCGGAGGCGAACTCCTTGCTGCTACCGGCGATCCAGGGCCTGGCTCGGGCCCTCCCGCTTTCCATCGGCTATCGGATCGCCGACCTTTCGGCGGACCTTCACCGAACGTGCGCCCGAAATCGCCGGGCCGCCCTCGCCGAGAACTTGCGGATCCTGACCGGAGGGCCGGACCCGGCCGCGGAGCGACGGGCCTTCCGCCACTACTCCCGCTTCGTGTTCGAACTCCTCCGGGGGCCGGACGTCCCCGAGGCGGGGTTCCGGTTCGAGGGCCTGGAACGCCTCGAGGCGGCCCGGGCCGCCGGCCGGGGCGCGATTCTCGCCGTCCCCCACACGGGCAACTGGCTGATCGGCGGCGCGCGGCTCGCCCGGCTCGGCCATCCCGTGGTGGCGGTGGCGGGCGTGCAGCTCGCATCCGCCTGGACGGACCGGATCCGCGCGCAGCAGCGCGCCCAGGGAATCGAAATCGTGAGTTCCGGGGTCGCCGGCGGACGCGCGCTGCGTCGCGCCCTGGCGGCGAACTCCGTCGTGGCGCTGCTCGCCGACGGCGACGTCTACCGCGGCGGCCACCCCGTCGACTTCGCCGGACGCCGCGTGATCCTGCCCGAGGGGCCGGCGCGACTCGCGCAGCGCACCGGCGCGCCGCTCTTCCCCGCGTTCGCGTTCCGCCTCGCCGACGGCTCGTTCCGGTGCGAGATCCGGCCCGAGATTCCCGTGCGGGCCGGCGAGGAGGGTGTTCGCAACGCCACGGCGGAGATCGGCCGCACCCTCGAGACGATCCTCTCCGAGGATCCCGCGCAGTGGCTGCTCTTCCGGAGATTCTTCGCGCCCACCGCCCACGAAACCGCAGCCGCGCGGACGGGCGGAGCCGCGCCGTCGCGCGGGGCGGCGGCGGAACGTCGCGCGCCGGTGCTCGGGAGGGCGTCGTGAGAATCGCGGTCGTCACCCAGCCGTACTATCCGCAGGCCGGCGGCGTGTCCGAGCACGTGCACCACACGAGCGTGGAGCTGCGACGCCTGGGCCACGAAGTCGACGTGGTGACCGCGCACTATCCCGAGGCGGACACCCCCACGCCCGGCGTGTATCGCATCGGCCGCAACATCCTCGTGCCGCACCTCGGCGCGTTCGCGAACGTGGCCGTGGGGCGCGGCCTCGGCGACGAGATCGGCCAGCTGTTCGAGGCCCGCGACTACGACGTGGTCCACGTGCACGAGCCGCTGAGCCCCACCCTCCCGCTGCTCGCGATCGAGCGCGCGCGACCGCGCACCCTGGTGGTCGGCACGTTCCACGCGTCCGCCCGCCGCGGCGTGGCGTACCGGGCGGCCCGCCCCTGGCTGCGGCCGTACTCCGAGCGCATCGACGTCCGGATCGCCGTCTCCCAGGCCGCGCGACGTTTCGCCTCGCGGTACTTCGACGAGCCCTACGTGGTGGTGCCGAACGGCGTGGACCCCGAGCGCTTCCATCCCCGGACGCCGCCGCTCGATCTCGGCG
>JAGQIB010000556.1 GCA_020431545.1 Gemmatimonadota bacterium | reverse complement strand
TTGTCATCTTCTAATAAAGTATATAATTTTAATTATTTCTTTTTTTTTTTTTTTTTTAATGATACGGCGACCACCGAGATCCCCCGCTCCGTGCCAGCGCGAGACGTTGTCCGCGAAACGGACGTCCCGGAGGGTGGGGGAGCCGAGGTTCGTGTACAGCCCGCCACCTCGCTCCGTGCCACCGCCCCACGCGTGACCGCGCGTCACGACGAAGCCGTCGAGGGTGGTGCCGGCGGCGGTTCCGCTCGCGTCGACGACGCTGTAGCAGTTGTCGTCGCGGGTCGGGGTGCCGATCTCACCGCTCAGGATGCTGGGGGTCGCGTCGAAGTCGCGCGCGTCGGGTTCCGGTGAGGAGTAGCCGCCGAAGCTTCCTCGGGTCACGACGCCGCTCGGGAGCCGGAACGTATCGGAGCGCGTCGGCCCGGGGACGTAGGTTCCGCCCGCGACCCGGATTTCGTCGCCGTTCGTGGCGAGCGCGAGCGCGCTCTGCAAGTCCGCGAACGCGTCGGCCCAGGAGGAGCCGTCGTCTGCTCCCGGCGCGGTGGGATCGACGAAGAACGTGGCGGCGAGCGCGTCGGCAGGGATCAGAAACGCAAGGATGGTCGCGCTGCACGCGAGTACGTTCCGTCGCATGTTGCCTCCGAGGTCCGAGAGCGGCGGGACGGCGATCGGGCTTCGAGTTGCCTGAAGTTTACACTTGTGCGCCTCGTCGAAGCAAACGATACGGGTGGGCTTGTTCCGGATTCTCGGCAAGCTGCTCATCGACTGGTGCCGACGGCGATGTGGTAGGCTGTCACCCCATGCAAACGCTCCTATTCCGCCGGAACAGCACGGCACGGTCCATGGCGGCCGTGGCTCTCGGCCTGCTCGCTCTCGCGCCGACGCTCGCCCGCGCGGAGACGCTGGCCGATCGGCTCGAATCCGCGGCCCGGGCCTGGCACGAGGCGGGTCAGTTCGACGGGGCGATCCTCGTCGCACGTGACGGCGAGGTCGTCTGGGAGGGCGGATTCGGGCCCGCGAATCGGGAGTGGGACATCCCCAACGCGCCCGGCGTGCGCTACCCCATCGCTTCCCTCACGAAGCAGTTCACGGCCGTGCTCGTGATGCAGTGCGTGGAGCGCGGCGAGCTGAGTCTCGAGGACACGATCGTCGATCGGCTGCCGTGGTACCGCGCGGACACGGGCGGGCGGATCACGATCCGCGATCTTCTCTCCCATTCCTCCGGCCTTCCGGACGTGCCGGTGGAGCAGTACTTCGACGATCGTCCCGAGGCGGAGGATCCCTCCTGGGGGGTCCGCACGTACTGCAGCGAGGACCCGGTATTCGAGCCGGGGACGGACATCAGCTACACGAACACGGACTACCATGTCCTCGGGTGCATCCTGGAATCGGTCACGAAGAAGACGTTCGAAGCGCTGCTCACGGAACGGGTCCTCGAGCCGCTCGGCATGAAGGACACGGGAGTCGCGCGAAGGGATCGACCGCTCCGGCATCGCGCCGACGACTACACGGAGTCGGAAGGCGAGCCGGTGAACACGCCGCCGTACCAGTGGGAGAACTGGCACGCGGCCGGCTGTCTCTACTCCACCGTGGACGATCTCCACCGCTGGAACCGCGCGCTCGCGAATCACGAGCTGCTCTCGGTGCCGGCGACCGAGACGATGCTGACCCCGCGAACGGACATCGGCAACCAGGGCAACTACGTGGCGCTCGGCAGCTGGGTGTATCCGCGTCGTCTGCCGGGCAGCGATCTCGCGCCCGTGCTGGTGGAGCGAAGGGGCGCGATCGGCGGCTACACCGTCCTCAACGTTCTCGTGAAGGACGAGGGGCAGTGGATCACGATCCTCTCGAATCACTACAACGAGATGATTCACACGCTGCCGTGGGCGCGGTGCCTGCCGCTGGATCTTCTGCTGGTGTTGAATGACCTGGAGCCGGAGGGACCGGAGTCGGCGGGCGATGGTGGTGCGGGCGGGGAAAGTCCGTAGGGCCCTGAGCGCCACGAGCGAACCCGCCAGAAGATCGCCCCGAAATCCCGCCGCCAGCAGGCCCGTACGCGAAGTGCCATCTGCCGGTGGATCCCCAGTCGACGACTGGGACGTGACGAACCCGCGAATCGACCATACCTCACTCGGGAAGGCGAGCGAACCGCTCTCGCCCGGTCGCCCGCCTCCCCGGTGTTTGACGGCAGGTCGCAAAATTGCTACACTGCCGGAGGCGGCGTGCCGAAGACGAGAGTGGTCCTCTACCGGACGCGTGATGGGAGAGTTCCCATCCTGGACTGGCTCGATGGTTTGACCGAGAAGGCTCGTGCCAAGTGCGTAGTCCGAGTCGAGCGGCTCGCTGACTTGGGTCATGAGCTCAGGAGACCGGAGGCGGACTACCTGCGAGACGGGGTCCACGAACTGCGTGCCAAGCACGGAGGCATCAACTACCGGATGCTGTACTTCTTCCACGGGCGCGACGTGGTGGTCGTCTCCCACGGACTCCTGAAACAGAGATCGGATGTTCCGGAAGGCGACATCGAGCTGGCGCTCTGGCGCAAGCGGGCCTTCGAGGAGGATCCGAGCGCTCACACGCACGAGGAATAGAAGCCATGGCCAGAAGGAAGACCTCGAATGCGGTTGAGATCCTCTCCCGCCGCTACGCCAGGACCAAGAAGGAGAAGGTCGCTCTCGAGGAGGCGCGGGCCGGCGCGGAGATCGCGCGGAAGCTTCACGAGCTGCGCACGAAGGCCGGGATCACGCAGGCGGAACTCGCGCGACTGGTCGGGACCTCGCGTACGGTGATCACGCGACTGGAAGACGATGACTACGACGGGCACTCCCTCTCGATGCTCCGCCGGGTTGCCGCGGCGTTGAACAAGCGAGTGGAACTCCGCTTCGTGTCGGTGCCCTCTTCGAAGAAGGTCGCCTAGCGGCCCCGGCGCCGTCGGGACCTCCGCTCACCCCTTCGCCAGGTACCGCTCCAGCCACGCCAGCGACTCCTGCACCAGCGCCACACGCGGCACCGAGTGCGCGCCGGGGTAGGTCTTCCACGACTTGTGCTCGTCCGGCGTTCCGAGCCGCTCGAACATCGGGCGCTGCGAGGTCTCCCGCGGGAAGTAGAAGTCGAGCTCGCCGTTCAGCATGAGCGTCGGTTGCGTCACGCGCGGGACGTAGTTGATGGCGTCGGCCTCGGGGAGCGGGCGCTGGAACGAGAAGCCCGCGACGTACAGGACGTTCGCGCGGATGCGCTTCTCCACCGCGGGCAGGATGCCGCCGAGCTGGCCGCCCCAGCTGAGGCCGAAGTACGCGATGCGCGACGCGTCGAGATCGTCGCGCGACTCCACGTAGTCCACCGTGCGGCCGAGGTCCTTGCCCCACATCACGAGGTGATCGCGGTACGCGGCGGTGGCCTCCGGCGTGTCCGCCTTGATGGCGGTCTTCCGCTGGTACGTCCCCTGGTAGATGGGGAGGATGACCGCGTAGCCGGCCTTGGTGAGGTAGTTCACGCGACGGAGCTCCGCGGGATCGAACTCGTTCCGCATCAGCGAGCCGGAGCCGGGGAACACGATCACCACGGGAAGCGGCCCGTCGTGCTTCGGCGGGCGGAACACGTGCAGCGGCAGTCGCTCTCCACCGTACGCCGCGTCCACGGTCACGATCCGGTGGTGGCCGAGTTCCGTGCCCGGGAACTCCGCGTCCACCGACGCATTCAGCGGCGCGCGGTCGTACAGGAAGAGGCGCAGGAAGAACTGAAACACCTCGTCTCCCACCGGGGACTCGGCGGCGTAGTCGCGGAACGGAAGATCGATCACGCGGTCGAGCGCGTCGGGGCGGGCGTCGTCGCCGGGGATCTCGTGCAGGCAGCGGAAGCCGTTCGACGCGGCGCGGTTCCACGCGGACTGCGCGTACGCGTCGGCGAACGCGTAGTCGGGATCGTTCCAGCCGCCGCCGAGGATGAAGCGCTGCCGGTTCGGGTTGACCTCGTTCCGGATCCACTCGCGCACGTTGCCGGCGAGATCGTGCACGCCGAAGCGGTTGACGGAGTGCGTCGTTCCCACCGGGACGGTGCCGGTGCCCGCGAGGTTCGCCGCGGGCGCGACCT
>JAGQIB010000555.1 GCA_020431545.1 Gemmatimonadota bacterium | reverse complement strand
TTGCCCCCGCGGGAGATCGCCGTCCCCCGGCAAACATCCAGTGCATCGCTCTTCCGCCGCCGCAGGAGGCCCCATGATGCACGCGACTCCCTTCGTTCTCCGCCGGTCGGCCCTGGGCCACGCCGGCCGAGGCTTGCTCCTCGCCGCCGCGCTTGCCGCCTCTCCCACCGCCGGCGCCGCCACGCTCGAACGGCCGACGTTCTCGGGCGGCGCCCTCGTCACCTCCGGCGGGTCGTTCTCCCTGCTCGGGACCGTGGGAGAAGCCGGCGTCGTGGGCGACGCCGCGGCCGGCAACTACCGATTGTCCCTGGGCTTCTGGGGCGGCGGGCTCCCGTCGATCGCGACGTTCGTGCCGGGCCCGATCCCGGCGCCCTCGGCCTTCCGGAACGGACTCCTCCCGAACGAGCCGAATCCGTTCCGGTCCGGCACCGACATCGTCTTCCGGGCTGCCGCGCCGGCGCCCGTTCGAATCGAGATCTACGACGTGACCGGACGCAACGTGCGCTCGCTGCTCCAGCAGGTCCCGGCTCCCGGCGAGCACCGTCTCCGCTGGGACGGACGCGATCACGCGCACCGCGTGGTCGGGAACGGCGTGTACTTCTACCGGCTGTCGATCGGCGACTGGTCGGAGACTCGCAAGATGCTGCGGGTGCGGTGATGCAACGCGGCGACGCCACCCATTCTCACCGCGAAAGGACGAGACTCATGCCGAATTTCATCCGCCCGCTCGCCGGAGTTCTCTGCGCCTGGGGGCTCCTGTCCCCGGCGGTCGCCGCCGAGGGAATCGCCGAAGACGCCCCGCTGCAGGCACCTGCCGGCGGCAGCGTCCGCGCGGTCCCGCTGTCGATTCCGTTCCAGGGATTCCTGCGGGACGACGTCGGCACGCCGATCGACGGTTCGGTCACGCTCGACGTGGCGCTCTACCCCGCCGAGACCGGGGGCTCGGCCGTCTGGGGCCCCGAGGCGCACGCGGCGGTTCCCGTGGACCAGGGCGTGTTCCGGATCTCCCTCGGCACGTCGGAGGCGCTCTCCACGGCGCTCTTCGACGGATCGCCGCTCTGGCTCGGCGTCGCGGTGAATCACGAGGCGGAGCTTCCCCGGACGATGTTGCAGACCACGCCGTTCGCGATGCGGGCGGGAGTGGCCGATGTGGCGATCGCGGATGATGGCGACTGGGTGGCACTCGGAACGAACGACGTTCAACATCGCGGCGACGTCAGAGTCGGCGGCGGTCTCCTGGAGTCCGACGACGAGGCCGAAACGATCACGATCTCGGGCCAGGTCCGGGACTGGACCGTCGGTGTCGTGAACAACGTGTCCGCGGCCGCCTCGGACTTCTTCATCGGGACGAGCAGTAGCGCAGCCGGCGCCCCGCTGCGCATCGATCCCGCCGGCAACGTGGGCATCGGAACGGCCAACCCGTCATCGCGCCTGCACGTGAACGGGGATTTCACGTTGCAGGGTGGCAGCCTCACGCTGCCCAACTCCTCGATCACCCCGGCGATGACTTCCTCCGAGGCGGGCGTCTCTTCCGCCATCGACAATCCGGGCGTGAACCTCGTCACCGGAACGATGACCGACATCCAGGTCGTCACGATCGACGTGCCCGCCGCCGGGTACATCATCGTGAACGCGCAGACCTACTCGCGACACTCGGGAACCACCGGCGCGAACCTCGCCCGGTTCCAGATCGACGCGACGGCCGGAGGAGGCGCACTTACGTTCCACGCGCTCACGGTCGGCCTCGAGGAGTCGGCGCTCGTTTCCAATCGATTTCCGATCAGCCTCCAGCGCGTCTTCACCGTGAATTCGGCGGGGAGCTACACCTACCGTATGGAAGGGGAGGCGCTCAACGCGAGCCCGGCCACCGTCACGTGCTTCAACGGAGGCATTTCCGCGATCTACGTCCCCACGTCGTACGGGTCGGTGAGTGCGCGGGGCGGGGACGAAACGGTGTCGCCGGAACACTTCTGAGAAGCAAGCATTCCTGGCCGAAGGGGATGCAGGTGTCGTAGCTTCAGCGACAAGGGTCGGTTTCGACTCCACCCCCCTCTGTTGCGACAGGAGCACGACCGGCCGGCACCAACCCCCTTCATGGCGAGGAGATCATGCAGCTTCAGCCGGAAGAAGAGTGGCGTGAAGACGCACTACTACTCGAGTTGGGTACGCAACTCTTGGCGGGCGAGCAACGCGCGTTCCCACCGGAGCCGGCCGAAGCCGTGGCGGCCGCGCGAGCGTGGCTGAAGCGGCAGCGGGCGGAGCTGGCCAGACGCATCTGCCCGAACGAGGACGTCCAGAAACTCGTACGGGGCGACAGGCGATCGGAACTCGCCGCCGCCATCGCAGACCTGATTGCCGCGCTATGCAAGGGGCTACCCGTTTTCACGGTCGCGCGGCTGCTCGTGATATACGGCATCGAAACGCTCTGTGCTGAGCAGTGGCAGCCGGAGGGCTAGCCGCGCATGGCGGATCTCGCCGACTACCTGGAGATCTTGGCAAGCCGCGGGCTGAAGGAGGAGGACGTCGTTCCCCTCGTCGGTGACGCCTCGGAGGAGCTCGAGGAGAAGATCCTCCCTGCCCTTCGGCAGGCATATGCCAACGCAATTGCCGGGGATTCGCGAATCAGTGACCCGGAAGCGTTTCTGCAGCGGCGAATGGATTTCGCCAAGCGAGCGTTCTACCAGAACGCGAACGAGTTGCTTCGTCGCAAACTGAAGAGGCTATTGCGGGATCTCGACGAGGTGGGAATCCGCGCACCGAGCGACCTCGTCGCGGGCGTACATCCCTTCGAATCCTTCAATGCATTCTGCTGCCCGGCGAGGGACTCAGGCTACGTGATCCTCCTCTACAATCGATTCCTGAAGACAGTGGAAGCGGCCGCGAGCATGTTTCTGGCCCCGATCGAGGAACAGAGCAAACGGCGGCTCCTCCGCGAGATCGTGACCTGCCCCTCGGACCTTGATCCCATGGAGTTCGTCCGTGGGATTCACGGTGGGACCAATCGCTCACTTTGGATCCTCGTGGAGATCGCCGATGCCGCGCAGGATTTCGTCCTCCTCCACGAGATCGCCCACGCCGTGTACGGGCATCCCGGTCACGCCGTTCCGGATCGGACAGTCGACGACGTGGAAGCAGCACCGATCCAGAACGAGAACTCCCATACGCAAGAACTACTGGCCGATGCTTGGGCGGTCGAGGCGCTCCCAAGACTCGCCGGGCTCGATCGCGAGACCCACGCTACATTCTCGAGGGCGTGGAAACGGGAGGCCGCCTACTCCTCTGCCGACGTTCTGCGATCGGGTGCCGCCTTCGTGCTGGGAATCGAGCTCGTCCGGGAGGCAGCTCGTCCCGCAGGTCGATCCACAACTACTCATCCTACCGCCGCAGCCCGTCTTCGTGAGCTTCCAAGCGATTTGCTCTCCTTGTCCCCAGGCCGTGATTTCTTGAACCTGGCCGTGGCCGCGCGAGAACTGTTGTGAAGAAATCTGCGTTTGAGGAGCACGTCGAACTCTGCGATCTACACGGTGGCGCCCTCGATCACGAGTCCTTTGCGGATCCGGCTCGAGGTCTGGTCCGCGAGACGATCGACTACGTAGCCCGGATCTGGGAGCGAATACTCGATTCCGCAAGTCCGCCATACCGGAGCCGGCCACTGCTCATCTCGATCGTGGACTCCAGATTCCTCAACGCAGCCGCGGGGCCCGGGCCGCGAGCGGATCACATACTCCTCAATAGCGGCCTGGTGGAGCGCCTCGTGGGAACGGCGAACGCCGCTTTCGCAACCCGACTGTTTCTCCCGGAGGTCGGCGACGCCGAAAAGGAACGGCTACTTCGCACTGATCGCCCGGCGACGGAGTTCTCCATCCCGGTCCGTCTTCGCCAGAAGGGCGCGCTTTGGCCGAACTGTGAGACTCGTCGGGAGGCGGCGCGGGAGATCGCGCACCATGCACTCCGGTTCTGTCTGCTCCATGAACTGGGGCATCTCGTCGCAGCACACAGGGCGGTTCCAACTCGGATCGGTGTCGACGCCATGATGAACGAGCGCGGGGAATCAGATGGCAACGAGGAAGTCCCGCAGGTCATTCTGGAGATAGATGCAGATACCTTCGCCGGGACGATTCTCCAAAGTGAAATCGAGTCGGGACGAGAGGCTCTGCGGAGCCCACTGATCGACGGGGTCGACGACATTCACCTGGCCACGGTATGGAACACCATTGCGGTCTATCTCTTGTTCAGGCTGTTGACGCCGGAATCCGACGAAGTGCCGTACGATGTCCGGCTGGACACCTATCCACCGGCTTTCGCGAGGGCATACCACGCGATGCTTCTCTTTGAGATTGCGGCGAGAACGCACAGCGGGGTCGGTACTGCCGAAGACCCAGGCAAGACGGTCGCCGATGGCCAGGTGGCCGGTTTCTACTCGTGGTTTGCGGTCATGGCGGGGAAGAAGAAGCCCCAGATCGGCACGCTGTGGATCGACACCGCTCGGTACTTCATGAAGTTGATGGCGCGATACGAGGGTTGGCGCAGGACTCTGGACTCTCGACAGCGCACGCCGGAACTCTGGCGCCCCTCATTCGTCGCCCTGAAAGACGACGAGATCGATCGCCGATTCTCCGAGATCGGCTAGGCGCCGCGCCGCCCCCCGGGAGCTTCCGGTCCGGCTCTCGCGTGGTCCTCAGACGAGAAGGCCTTGATTGGCCTTGCGCCCAATCGCCCCCCCAGAGCATCCCGTGGAAGTCGCCCCGAGTCTCTGCGATAGTAGATCCCGTGCTCGCCCCCCGTCCCACCATCCACCGCTCGGAGGTTCGACGATGAAGCAGGCACGACCCGTTCTTCTCGGCGCCGTCATCTTCCTCGCCGGCGCGCTCGGCGCACGCCCGGCCACCGCGAACGTGACGATCGTATCCCAGACGCGGACGGTGCAGGCCAACGCGAGCTCGGTCGACGGCTCGAACGGTCAGAACGATTCGGACTCCGCTTCCGCGGCCGCTCCGGACGATGGTCCGTTCGTGCAGGGGGCCGGTGCGTTCGCGTTCGTGGACAACGGTTCCGCGGGCGGCGCAGCGAACCAGAACTCGACGCTCTCGGCCGACCAGTTCGTGGCGACCGGCAATTGCGGGATGGACGCGTACGGCGGGTCGAACTCCGTCTTCTCGTCGGTCAGTGCGACGTCCCTGTTCGACGTGACGTTCACCGTCTCGGTCGAGAGCACCTACACGCTGACCGGGTTCATGAACGGCTACGACTCCGGCCACTCGGACATCTCACTGTCCGGTCCGGGTGGATCCCTCTTCCAGGAGTTCGCTGGCGGCAACCTCCAGATCGACTTCGACGAGCTCGGGACCCTGGTGCCGGGCGAGTACCGGATCCGCGCTTCCTCCTCCGGCAGCGTCGCCGTGGGGCTCGGGAAGAACTACGCGTCCGGTGATTTCAGTCTCACGTTGACCGTCGCCAAGCCGGTCTCCGTGGAGTCGACGTCCTGGGCGAGCGTGAAGGCGGCCCACCGGTAGGAGTTGGCCCGAGTCGTTCGTCACGACGCCCCGCCGGCGGCGATCCGGCGGGGCGTCGACTACCCGGAATCTGGTCAGCGATTCGTGATCGACTGCCGCCGCCTTCGGGCGCAGACACTGTCAGACTCTGAACTGACCGGCGAGCTCCCGGGACTCGGATCCGCGCCCCGGACCAACCACGGACTGGAAGATCCCGACCGCGCGCGGGTAGTCGAGCGTGAAGCGGAAGAACTTCAGTGCGTTCCCCCCGAGCGCACCTTCGACGGTTCGATCCGTCCAGCGGGACATCCGCTCGACGAAGTTCGCGTCGGGGCGCCGCGTGAACCAGATCGGCCCGAACTCGGCACCCGCAAAGCGAACCGCCGGAACCTCGAGCATCGGCTCCCCGCCGGCGTTGGCGTCCGCCTGCTCGATCGTGCGCCAGTCCGGATGACGGGATCGCAACCGCTCGAAGTGCGACTGGATCAGGAATGACGTCGCCTGCACGTGGTTCGCCGGCAATCCGAGTCCCGTCGCGGCGGCCGCCGTCAGGCGGATCATCGCGCCGGTGTCGAGCAGCATCGGGATCGTCTCGCCGTCGATCTCGACGTCGATCCGCGGGTAGCATCCCGTTCGTCGACCCTCGTCGTCCTGCGAGAGTCCGAGGGGAATCGACACTCCCTCGCTCGGGTGAAAGTCCGGATGACAGAGTTCGAGGCGCCCCGCCCCGTAGTCGAAGCGCCAGACCCGATCCGCGAACCACTTCGCGCCCAGCATTCCGTCCAGAGGCTCCACGCCGTAGTCGTGCACGTCCTCGGACACCCCGAACGCCTGGATCGGATGAGGATAGGTGGGGATCCAGGCCTCCGGGCGGAAGCGTGGGAGTCGAATCCCCGTGGATGCACCCGCTCCGTCCGTCGCGAGATCCTCGGCGGCCGCCGGACTGAAGAACCCACCGCCGCCCGTGTCGGTGTAGAAGCGGCAGGGACGTCCCGTCTCCGTCACCGGACGGACGAAGAAGCGATCCTCACGCAGCTCCGCCGGGAGAGCGATCGGTTTCGACAGCGTCGCTTCCGGCTCCCGCGTCGCCGATGCGACGAGCGCCCGGCGCGC
>JAGQIB010000554.1 GCA_020431545.1 Gemmatimonadota bacterium | reverse complement strand
CGAGTCGCTGTACGCGGCGATCCCGACGGAAGGCGACGGCGATCGGGAGTTCCGCACGCCCGAGCTCCGCCTGCGGGAGCTCCGCGAGGCGCTGCGCGAGGCGGAGGCCGAGAGGAACCGGGCCGTGGCCGAGGCCGTGAAGCGCACGAAGGCCGAGACGGAGCGTGCGTTCGAGCAGCGGCTCGGTGCGGCGTCGCGCGCCCTGGAGACGGCGGGCCGGAAGCTCGCGGAGACGGCGGCCGTCGAGATGGAGATCGCGGTGGTCGAGGTCCTCACCCTCGCCACGGCGGTCGCGGGGAAGATCGTGCGTCGCGAGATCCGGCAGGACGACGAGTTCGCGCAGCGTCTCGTTCGCCGGTGTCTTCGGCGGATCGCGAGCCGCGCCGAGGTGCGCGTTCGTCTGCATCCGGACGACGTCGCGGCGATCGAGCAGGCGGGGGAATCGCTCCTCTCCGATGTCGGGATCGCGCACGTCCTTCGCTTCGAGGCGGATCGACGCGTCGAGCGGGGCGGTTGCGTCGTGGAAACACCGGACTTCGTCGTGGACGGACGTCCCCGGACCCAGCTCGGACTCGCGCGAGAGGCGATGGAGGCGGAGGCATGAGCATTCGATCCGAGCGTCTCGCCAAGGGACTCGAGCGGACCGACCTGCTCCGCGTTCACGGTCGCGTGCTCCGCAGCGTGGGAGCGCTGGTGGAGGCTTCCGGCCCGCCGTCGTTCGTGGGCGAGATCTGTCAGATCCAGGTGGACCGTCATTGCCCGCCGGCCGCGGCGGAGGTCGTCGGATTCTCCGAGGGCCGCGTACTGCTCATGCCGTGGTCGTCCTCGACCGGAATCCGCCCGGGAGCGGAGGTCGTGGGAACGGGGACGGCACTCACCGTGCCGACGGGCGATGCGCTTCTCGGCCGCGTGCTCAACGGCCTCGGCCGACCGCTGGACGATCGCGGCCCGCTCCGCGCCTCGGGACGTCGCCCGGCGCGCGGACCGCGGCTGAACCCGCTCCACCGGATCGCGGCGCGGAATCCGCTCTCGACCGGCGTTCGCTCCGTCGACACGTTCCTCACGTGCGCGGAGGGACAGCGTCTCGGTCTGTTCGCCGGCGGCGGTGTGGGGAAGAGCGTGCTGCTCGGCATGTTCGCGCGCGGGACCGAAGCGGACGTCACCGTGCTCGCCCTGGTGGGAGAGCGCGGCCGGGAGGTCGTGGACTTCGTCGAGCGGGAGCTCGGTGACGAAGCGCGCGCCCGGTCCGTGCTCGTGGTGGCGACCTCCGACGACACCGCGCTGGAGCGTGTCCAGGCCGCGCGCACGGCGCTCGCGATCGCCGAGGGTTTCCGCGACGACGGCAAGCGCGTGCTCCTGCTCATGGACAGTCTCACGCGGGTCGCGATGGCCCAGCGCGAGATCGGACTCGCCGCCGGCGAGCCGCCGACGACGCGCGGATATCCGCCGTCCTCGTTCTCGATCCTGCCGGAGATCGTGGAGCGCGCCGGCGCCACGCGCACCGGCTCGATCACGGGGTTCTTCACGGTGCTGCTCGAGGGCGACGACGTCGACGCCCCGCTGTCCGACGCCGCCCGCGCCGTGCTCGACGGACACGTGATGCTCTCGCGCGATCTCGCGACGGCGGGTCACTTCCCGGCGGTCGACGTTCTCGCGAGCATCAGCCGACTCCGCGACGACGTGCTCGACGCGCCGATGCTCACGGCGGTCCGCGAGCTGACCGGATTGCTCGCCGCGCGCCGAGATGTGGCGGATCTGCTCTCCATCGGCGCGTACAAGGCGGGGGCGGATCCGCGGGTGGACCGCGCGCTCCAGCTCGAGGAACCGCTGCGAGAGTTCCTGCGCCAGCCCCGCGAGGAGCAGGCCGACTGGACGGAGACCCGCGAACGATTGCTCTCGATCCACGCCGCTTCGAAGGAGCCCGCGCATGTTCCGGCTCGCTAAGGTGCTCGCCTGGAAGGAGCGGCTGCTCGAGGACGCCCGACGTGAACTGCTGCTCGCGCAGAGACAGCTCGACGAGCTCGAGTTCCAGGCGGAGCGCGCCGTGCAGGAGCGGAGAGATCTGCCGAACGGCGCCACCGACGACGTGGAGACCCTCGCGGCCTGGGCCCGGTTCGCGGACTCGCTGCGCGGTCGCGAGTCGCGTCTCCGCACGCGGATGGAGTCCCTGCGCCCGCAGGTCGAGGAACGCCGCGAGACACACCGCGCCCTGAAGCGCGAGGTCAGCGGTCTCGAGAAGTTGCGCGAGCGCCAGGAAGCGCTCGCCCGCAAGCGTCGTGACACGAGGCAACAGGAGCTGCTCGACGACTTCGCCTCCCGGCCATCCGTGCCGGGGCCCGGCAGAACTTTCCCGTCGCATCCCCCCGAGCCCCGGATCCCGGATGGCCCGGAAGCGGAGCGGGAAGCCCATTTCGGCGCGATGCGCCCGGTTGGAGGGAGGGGACGATGAGCGGTACGGATGTTGCACAGGAGCAGTCGAGCGAGAGCGCGGCCGAAGCCCCCAAGGCAAAAGGCGGCTTTCTCGGGTTCCTGAAGATCTGGTTGCCGTTCCCGCTGATTCTCGGGGCGGTCCTGTTCTTCCAGTTCAAGTCGGGCAAGCTCGCGAAGCCGGAGCCGGAGACCACGATGACGGAGGCCGCGGTGTTCGAGGGCGCGGGCTCCGATCTTCCGCTCCTGCTCGAAGCGCTCCAGTCGGAGCGCGCGGACATCGAGAAGGAGCGCGCGGACCTCGAGTTCGCGAAGCGAAGACTGCTGCTGGAACAGGGCGAGATCGAGAGCCGGCAGAAGGAAGTGGAAGCGCTCCTGGCCCGCGCGGAGGCGAAGGCGCAGGTCATGGAGGAGGAAAGAGATCGGATGCTGAGTCAGCTTGCCCGGGTCTACGAGACCATGAAGCCCGACGCGGCGGCCGGAATCCTGTCCGGAATCGAAGTGGACACGTCCACGGAGATCCTGCGCCGGATGAAGGAACGGAACGCCGCACAGGTGATGGCGAGCCTGGAGCCGCAGTCCGCGGCCCGCATCAGCCAGCGCATGCTGCGCTCGAACTAGTGCCCGAGGAGAGTTCTTGAAGACGATTCCCGCCTTCCCGATGGATCGACCGGCACCGCGGCCCGATGCGCGGCCCACGCGCCGCGAGCCCGACGTGTTCTCGATCGCGCCCGCCCTCGCGGCGGACGCGCCGACGCGCGTGTCGTCGACCACTCCGGCGACCGTGGACGACCGGCGGGAGACGTCCCGATCGCCGGTCGCGGACTCGATCGACCACGGCCGGCCGGCCCGAGACGACGCTTCGGAGCGGACGAACACGAATCGGGAAGAACGTCTCCGTCGCGGAGACCCGGAACACGCGCCCCGCGGAGCGAAGACCGAAACGACGGAGTCCGGTCGCACGGATCCGCGCGAGCGTGGTCCCGCGGCCCGCACGGAGCGATCGACGCCGGCGGCGGATCCGCGCGAGACCCCGACACGGCCTGCGACCACGCGCGACGCCCGGGAGACGCCAGTCGCAAGGGACTCGCGAGCGACGTCCGCGGTGACCCCGCGCTCGTCGACCGTCGAGTTCCGCTTCTCCTCCGACTCCTTCGAGAGGTCCGGGAACGCAGCGGCGCAAGAGCGCGCGGAGAGCGCCCCGGCGCGTCCCACGACGATCGAGCCGGACGGCAAGGCGCGCACCGTGGGGACGACGCCCGGTGCGCCGGCCGCCTCGTCCGGAACGTCGCGTGCTCCGCAAGCGAACGAGCCTCGCGGCCCCGTTCGGATCGCCGCGAGCGACGGGCAGGACACGATCCTGAAGACCGAGGCACCGACCTCGCGCCAGGTGCGGCCCGAGTCTCCTTCGCCGGTGCCGCCGACCCCGCCTCGACCCGAGGTCCCGTCGGGCACGTTCGGACGCCGGTCGACCGACTCGGCGGGCGACCCGGCGAAGGACCCGATCGCGCGTCCCGTCGAGTCGAACGCCGGCGCGAACTCCGCGCGCGCCGGCGACTCGACGAACGCGACGGATTCCGCTCTTCACCGCGCCACCGTGGCGACTCCGCCTCCGGCGGTCCCCGTCGTGGCGCGCCCGGTCGACAGCCTCACGTCCGGACCGGGAGCGGAGCCGTCCGCGCACGACTCGCACGGCGGCGAGGCGAGCGACTCCGCGACCGCCGAGTCCGAGCAGACCGACTCTCTGTCCGCGCCGACGAGCCGCGCGCCGCGCGCGACTCTCTCGGGCGCACAGTCCCGGGCGGCCGAGACGGACGACACGTCTCCCGCGCATTTCCGGGCCGCCGGGACGGCGGTCGCGTCCGTCGGTCCGGAGACCGCAAAGGAAACGGCTCCGACGCAGCCGTCGGCGGGTCCCGCCGGCCCGAGCAGCACCACACCGCTCGTGCTGCGCGCCGTGCCCGGGCTCGAGATGCAGCTCGCCGTGCGCGCGCGTGAGCTCCTCACCAAGGGCCGGACCGAGATCCGGATCCGCCTCGATCCGCCGGAGCTCGGTCGGCTGCGCATCCAGCTGCAGATCGAGGACCACCGCGCCGTGGCGCGGATCGTGACCTCTTCGCCGGAAGCGGCGGCGCTGCTCGCGCGCGATCGCGAGGACCTTGCGCGGGCCTTCCAGCACCATGGATTCGAACGCGTCGACGTTCACATCGACGCGGACTCCGAGAACGCGGCGTGGGACCGGAACGAGGGAGAGGGGCCGCACGGGAGGGCTCCGTCCGAGGACGCACCCGCGTCCGGAACGGAGCGATCCGGGGCTCCACGCCGCGCCCATTCCCCGAGCTCTTCGCCGAGTTCCCGCGGCGTGGACCTGTTCGTCTAGGAGGGAGAACGATGACCGTCGTACCGACCGGATTCGACATCGAGAGTCGACTGGCCGCGATGCAGGCGGAGCGAGATGCGCAGAGCGCCCCCGGCGAACTCGGTCGGGACGCGTTCCTGAAGCTGCTCGTGGGCCAGCTCTCGCACCAGGATCCGATGTCTCCGCTCCAGGACCAGGAGTTCGTCGCCCAGCTCGCGACGTTCAGCTCGCTGGAGCAGCTCCAGAACATCAACGACGGCATCCAGGCGTCGTTGCTCATGAACCAGTCCGTGAACAACTCGCTCGCCACGAACCTGATCGGCAAGGAGATCCTGGCCTCGGGCGGCGACGTCGAGGTCGGGGAATCCGGCGACGTTCCGTTCCGCGTGGATCTCGCCCAGGCCGCCGACGTGAAGGTCGAGATCGTGGACTCGGAAGGCAACGTGGTCCGCACCCTGGACAAGACGGGTCTCGCCGGCTCGAACGACTTCG
>JAGQIB010000553.1 GCA_020431545.1 Gemmatimonadota bacterium | reverse complement strand
GCAAGCACAACATCTTCGACTTCCTCTCGCGCGATCCCAAGACGTACCTGCCGATGCTGTCGTCCACGCGCATCGGACCGCTCGAGAAGTTCGTCAAGATCGGCAAGTGGCGCATCCCGCTGCACAAGCCGGAGCTCACGCTGCTGCGTCGGTCCAAACCATTCTGGACGTTGCTCGGCGAGGCGAACATCTGGAGCACCGTCCTGCGCGTGCCGATCACGTTCCCGCCGGACAAGTTCTACGGCGCGCAGCTCGGCGCGATGTCGATCCCTGATCTGCTCGGCACGCAGGGCACGTTCCTGTTCTTCACCACGCGCCGGGGCGACGGCAAGTTCCAGGAAGGCGGGCTGACCATTCCGTTCGCCACGAACGGCAAGGGCCCCGATCACTTCACCGCGAACGTCCCCGGTCCCGGCAACACGTTCCTGGACGGCGAGCCCGCGCTCGAGGTTCCGTTCTCGGCCACGGTCGATCGCGCGGCCGGAAAGGCCAGGCTGAACGTCGGCGGCGAGGAGCTGGAGCTCGCGCCGGGCCAGCTCTCGGACTGGGTGAAGCTCGAGTTTCCCGCCGCGCCGGGCGTGAAGGTCGCGGGGCTCGTGCGCGTGATGGTCACGGAGATCGGCGACGAGTTCTCGGTGTACTTCACGCCGATCTCGATCGACCCCGAGAAGCCGGCGATGCCGATCAGCCATCCGGGCTACTACTCCACGTACCTCGCCAAGAAGATCGGTCCGTTCTCCACGCTCGGACTCGCCGAGGACACGTGGGCGCTGAACGAAAAGGTCACCGACGACGCGACGTTCTGGCGCCAGAGCTTCGACATCGACGGCGAGCGACGGAAGATGTTCTTCGCCGCACTCGACAAGCTCCGTTCCGGCTCGCTCGTCTGCGTGTTCGACGGCACGGACCGCATCCAGCACATGTTCTGGCGCTACCTCGAGGACGGTCACCCGGCCGCGGCCGGCACGAACCCCGCGCCCGAGCACAAGAACGCGATCGAGAATCTCTACCGCGAGAACGACAAGCTCGTGGGCGAGGTGATGGAGAAACTCGGCGACGGCGACCTGCTGATGGTGGTGTCCGACCACGGGTTCACGTCGTTCCGGCGCGGGATCAACCTGAACCGCTGGCTCCTCGAGAACGGCTACCTCGCGCTGAAGGAAGGCGCCTCCGGCAGCGGCGACTGGCTGCAGGACGTGGACTGGTCGCGCACGAAGGCCTACGCGATCGGCCTGTGCGGCATGTACCTGAACCTCAAGGGACGCGAGGCCCAGGGCATCGTGGACCCGAAGGACGCGAAGGCGCTGAAGCGCGAGATCATCGAGAAGATGAGCGGACTGCGCGACGAGGAGAGGAACGAGGTCGCGATCACCGAGCTGTTCGACTGCGACGACATCTGGGACGGTCCGTACGTGCGCGAAGCGCCGGACTTCATCGTGGGCTACAACCACGGCTACCGCATCTCGTGGGACGGCGCGACCGGCATCATCGATCGCCCCGTGTTCGAGGACAACGTCAAGGCCTGGAGCGGCGACCACGGCGTGGATCCGCGGCTCGTTCCCGGGGTTTTCTTCTGCTCCAAGAAGATCGACCGCGAGGAGCCGGCCCTGTGGGACATCGCGCCGACGGCGCTGAAGCTGTTCGGGCTCTCGGCTCCCGCGCACATGGAGGGGAGCTCCCTGTTCCAGGACAGCACGCTGCAGGAGTTGCGTTCATGAAGTGGCTCGGCACCCTACTCGCGCTGACGCTGGCCTTCGCCCCCGTCGCCGAGGCGAAGCGCATGATCATGTTCGGATTCGACGGTCTGGACCCGAACGTCCTGCAGGAGGCGATCGACGCCGGGCGCGCGCCGAACATCCAGCGCATGGCGAAGACCGGGCAGTTCGCGCCGCTGGGAACGTCGATTCCGCCGCAGAGTCCGGTGGCGTGGTCGAACTTCATCACCGGCATGGACGCGGGCGGGCACGGCATCTTCGACTTCCTGCACCGGGATCCGCATTCGCTGCTTCCGTACCTCTCCACGAGTCGCCCGTCCGAGAGCAAGAAGCCGATCGAGATCGGCAAGTTCGTGATCCCGGGCGGCACGATCGACGGCGGCGCGATGAGCAGCGGCGGCTACGACATGCTGCGCTACGGCAA
>JAGQIB010000552.1 GCA_020431545.1 Gemmatimonadota bacterium | reverse complement strand
GGATCGCGTTGTTGCGGACCTCGTTCACGGCCTGCGCGATGAACACGGACTGGTCGAACAGGATCTTCGTCTCGATCCCGCTCGGGAGAGCCTTCGCGATGCGATCGAGGTGCGCCTTGACCCGGCGCGCGACCTCCACGACGTTNNGCGTCGCCTTCCTTGTAGATCGCGATCTCCACGGCCTCGCGACCGTCCACGTGCGTGATCTCGGTGCGCTCCTTGTGTCCGCGCGAGACCGTGGCGACGTCCGCGAGGCGGATCGGCTGTCCGTCGCGGACCGCGACCGTCACGTCGAGGATCGAGTCGACGTCCTCGAACCGGCTGAGCGTGCGCACGAGGTACTCGGCGTTGCGGTCCCGCAGCCGGCCGCCCGAAGCGTTGACGTTCTCCTGCGCGATCGCCGCGTTCACGTCCGCGATCGGGATGCCGAGCGCCGCGAGTCGCGCCTCGTCCACCTCGACGCGGATCTCCTCCTCGAGGCCTCCGTTCACCTTCGCCGCGGCCACTCCCTGCAGCGACTCGAGCTCCTTCTTGAGGACGTCCTCGGAGAGGCTGCGCAGCTGGACGAGCGGCGCGCTGCCGGCGACGCCGATCCGCAGCACCGGATCCAGGGCCGGGTCGTACTTCAGGAGCACGGGAGTTCGGGCGTCCTCGGGCATCGAGAGCAGATCGATCTTCTCGCGCACCTCGAGCGCCGCGTAGTCCATGTCCGTGTCCCAGCCGAACTCCAGCGTCACCTGGGACAGTCCGGCCTGGCTGATCGAATGGACCTTGCGCAGCCCGGGAACCACGCCCACGGCCTCCTCGATCGGCCGGGTGACGAGGTTCTCCACGTCGAGGGGCGCGGTGTTCGGGAAGTCGGTCTGGATCGTGACCGAGGGGTACCGGATGTCGGGGAGAAGTTTCAGGTCGAGGCGTCCGAGCGCCACGAGTCCGAACACGATCGCGGCGATCGTGGCCATCGACACCGTGACGGGACGCTGGACCGCGAAGCGGACGACCCGTTCCATCAGCGACCGTCCGCGGCGAGCGTGACCGTTTCGTCGGGATCCGTGGCGGTGGTGTCGGCGTCCTCGCCGTTCTGCGTCTCGTCCGTCGCGGGTTTCTCGGGCGCGACCCAGCCGACGTCGGTCGCGTTCAGCACCTCGATCTTGCTGCCCATGCGAAGTCCGCCCTGACCGAGGGACACGATCCAGTCGCCCTGCTCCACTCCATCGAGGATCTCGATGTGCGAGTCGTCGTACAGACCGGTGCGCACCTCGACCTTGCGGACGGAATCCGCGTCGGCCACGAACACCGAGCGGAGGCCGCCTTCCTCGACGAGCGCCACCTTCGGCACCGCGAGCGCTTCCATCTGCGTGTCCGTGGTCACCCGGACCTTCACGAAGCCGCCCACACGGAGGTTCTCGGGCTCTCCCTGCACCAGCAACGTGAGTCGCACGGTGCTCGTCGTCGGGTCGACGACGGGTGCGATACGCTCCACCACGGCCGGCACCGGCTTCGGCGCCGCCTCGACGTCCAGGTTCACCTTGTCGCCCACGCGCACCTTGCGCGCGATCACGTCGGGCAGGTGGATGCGCACCCGCAGCGGCTCCACGTCCACGATCCCGAACGTCGGCGAGGCGAGCTGGAGGAACTGGCCGGGCACGATGATCCGCTCCGTGATCTGCCCGGCGAACGGCGCGCGCACCAGCGTTTCCTCGAGCTTGATCGCCGCGAGGTCGCGCTCCGTGACGGCGAGCTCGTACGCCGAGTTCGTGTCGTCGAACTGATCCTGGGTGACGAGCTGCCGTTCGAGCAGGTTCGTGGCGCGGTCCAGCTCGCGCTTCTGGTCCGCGACCTTGAGCTCGGCCTGGCGGAGGCCGATGCGCTCGCGGTCGTTCTCGAGCTCGGCCAGCACCTGGTTCGCGGAAACCCAGTCGCCCTCCTCCACCGCGACCTTCTTCACGCGGCCGGCCGTGCGCGCGACGAGCTGCACGAGCCGATCCGCCTCCACGACGGACGACGCCCGGTAGTAGGCCGAGATCGGCCGCGCGTCGACCCGGGCCAGCTCCACCGGCACCGGGACGACTTCCTCCTCGTCCTCGCCCTTCTTGCCCTTCTTCTTGCCGTCTTTCCTGGCGGGAGCCGAGCCGTCCCCGCTGTCCCCGCCGTCGGACGTCTCGGCCACCTCCGACGCGTTCCCGAACGGGAGGTCGAGCTTGCCGGTCTTCACGAGGACGACCGCCGCGATCGCGAGAACGAGGAGTCCGAGAAGCGGGAAGAGGACGACGGGCCGACGCATGGATTCCCCCGGGGGCGAGAGTGGACGGAGAGCGCGTGATAGTTCCCTAGACGGAGTCCGGGGCTCTCGGGTTTCGTCGAGGTGCTCCGAGAGAACCCTTCGGGGCCGAACGGGTCAAGAGAAGCGACGGAGGGGCCGCCCCCGGGGGCCGAACGGGAAGCCCCCGGGGGCCAACCGGCTCCCGGGGGCGGTGAAGAAGGGCCGGCGATCTCAGCGGACGAGGACGAGCCTTCGCGTCCCGATCGCGCCCGCGCCGGCGGTCTCGAGG
>JAGQIB010000551.1 GCA_020431545.1 Gemmatimonadota bacterium | reverse complement strand
GTCGATCTGGGCGCCGCCGAGGAAGCCGTAGTCCACGAACCCACGCTGCGCCGCTTCCATCACGTCACAGATCCCGGTCGCCGCCACCGCGCGGTAGAACGACCGGGAGTCGCCTACCGCCAGCGGGAGTCGCTCGAGCCGCGCCCCGGTGCCCCCGAACTCGAAGATCGGGACGAGATTCGGCGCGTGACGTTTCTGGGCGAGCGCGGCCGCGAGCATCGGGATTCCGGTGCCGATGAACGCCGTGACGCCATCCGGCATGAGACGCGAAGCGCTGCAGATCAGGAGCTCGGTCGGATTGTAGCGCGGCTCCATGCTCACCTCCCCACGGCCTGGCGCGCGAACGCCGCCAGTCGTTCCCGCCCCACCCGGTCCAGGTAGGCCTCGTGGTCGCGCGTGCCGTACACCCACTCCTCCAGGTAGGCACGCATTCCGTCCTCGGTCCGCGACGCCTCCACGACCCGGCTCATGTGCTCCTCGTCGTGGATGTAGTCGAACACCATCTCGCCGGGATGCGACCCGAACGGAGCGTGCACCACCGCATCCACGAGGTAGTAGGGGATCGTGGTCCGGTCCGGCGTTCGGCGGAGTTCTTCGGTGTCCACGATCTCCTCCGCGCTCACGATGAGCTTGCGGCAGGCGCGTGCGAGCTCGAACGAGAAGCCCGAGATGCCGTCGATCTGCGCGTTCCCGTAGCAATCGGCCCGGTGGACGTGGATGAGCGCCACGTCGACGTTCAGGGCCGGCAGCAGGCACACGCGATCGCCCGTGAACGGGCACTCCACGACCTTCGCCGCGCTGAACGCGAGCGTGTCCGTACCCAGCATCGACTTCACCGGGATGAACGGCACTCCCATCGCCGCGGCCTTCATCCGCCACGCGATCGCGCCGTTGCTCCACTCCACGAGCTTCACGCGGCCGGCTTCGGCCGTGCGCCGGAGCACGGAGGAGACGCCCCGCACCTCCAGGCCGTGGTACGTGATGTCCATCGCGTCCACGAGGCCGGCCGCGAGCCACAGATCGAGCTCGAGTACCCCCTGCCCCACCGCACGGAGGTGCTTCTTGCCCTGGCGCACGACCTCGCGCGCCAGGGACATGGGGCACCGCACGCCGCCGTACAGCTCGGTGGCGATGTAGTCGCCGTCTTCCACCAGGCGGCGAACCGCTTCCTGCTCGGTCATTCGCTTATCGCGGAGATCGCGTGGCTTGTTGCGGTTCCACCGGCGGAACGCTTCGGGATCCGGCGGGCGGAGGAGCTCGCCGGATCCCTCCTGGATCACCGCCCACTCGGGTGCGTGAGCACTCATCCGCGCGTGCTCGCGCCGCCGGCCGCCGCCTCCACGCGCGCCTTGAGGTGCGCGGTGGTGACGGACTTCGGTCGCTCGATCGGCTCGCCCCGCGCCCGGTCCATGATCATCTGCGCGCACATCCCGAACGCCCGCGAGACCGAGAACATGACCGTGTAGTACGAGAACTCCTTCATCCCGTAGTGGTACAGCAGCGCGCCGGACGCGGCGTCGACGTTCGGCCAGGGGTTCTTGGCCTTGCCCTGCTCGCGCAGGACGTCGGGCACGATACGGAACACCTGGTCGACCATCTTCATCGCGGGATCGTCCGGGAAGTGCTTCATCCCGAAGTCCCGCAGCGCCGTGAACCGGGGATCGGTGACCCGCAACACCGCGTGCCCGTATCCCGGGATGACGCGCCCGGAGTTCAGCGTGTCCCACGCGAACTGACGGAGCTGGTC
>JAGQIB010000550.1 GCA_020431545.1 Gemmatimonadota bacterium | reverse complement strand
CCGGACGCCGCCGCGGAGGAGAAGATCCAGGGCGAGACGAAGGCGTCGGTGCGCTGCCTCCCGCTGGAGCAGCCGGATCAACCGGGCCGATGCCTGATCAGCGGGCGCGAGACGAAGACGCTCGCGCTGTTCGCGCAGGCCTACTGATCGCCCCACGAGCCCTCGGTCGAAACGAGCCGGGGGGTGACCCTCGCGGGCCACCCCCGGCCGATCCCCGGTCAACGTCTCCCAACAAATCCCGGAGGAAATCGGCGTCCACGACCCCGCAGGGTCGGCGGCGGCTTCGAGGAGAGATGCGCGGGCCGTGCCCCGATCGCGCAGCGCTCCGGCCCCCGGACAGATCTACTCGGGCGCCCGGTCGATCACCCGGATGAGGCCGGCTTCGAGGCTCGGCTCCAGCGCGTGCAGGCGGGCGAATCGCACGAGCTCCTTGCCGAAGGCGCGCAGACGCTGATCCAGCTCCCGGTCCAGCGGCCGTCCGTCCGCGAACGCCTGGCCCGAGCTCGCCACGCTGACCTGCGCGGGCAGACTCCAGCCGCCCACGCCGCGTACGACGTAGCGGAGATGGCCGAGCGCGTTCAGCGCGCCGTACGCTCCTCCCCCGACCCCGAGCAGACCGAACAGCTTGCCGCGCAGCTGATCGGCCCCGAGCAGATCGAGCGCGTTCTTCAGCGCACCGCTGAACGAGTTGTGGTACTCGGGCGTCCCGAGCAGCAACGCGTCGGCGCGGGCGACACGATCGCGGAGCTCGACGGTCCCCGCGTGGACTTCCCACGCGGGCGCCTCGCGAAACGGGAGCGGCAGCGCCGCGAGGTCGACCAGATCGATCGTCGCGCCGGTCGCCAGGATCTCGTCCGCCACGACGTCCAGTGCCCTCCGCGTGGTGCTCCGGGCGCCGCGGAGACTCCCGCAGAGCGCGGCGATGTGCAGGGGTCGCGAGAGATCGCTCAAGACAGGCCTCCGGTGTCGTCGCCCCCGGACCATGCCTTCCTCGATCCCGTTCGGTCAACGTACAGACACATTTTTCGTACCCCGACGGGACGACCCGGCGGCGGGACCGTAGAATGTGGTTCGCGATGGCAAGGAGGCCCTCATGGCGATTCTCGGACTCTCGATCGTGTTGCTGGCGGTGACCGGGCTGCTCGGACCGTCGGCGGAGGCGTCGGACCTCTCGTTCGGCGACGACTTCTGGGCGCACTGGGGGGACGGACGCGCGGAGCTCGCGTCGTACGATCTCGTGTTCCCCCGGTACGGCGAGCTTCGCCAGGGAACCGCCGTGGCGATCTTCGTCACCGAGACGTTCTCCGACGAGGCGCGCGTGAAGGCGGATCCCGGGGTGCACCCGGCGTCGGACGAGTTCCCGGTGATGAAGCTGAATCTCGTCCGTGATTTCGCCACGGGCCTGTACGACTACAACCTGATGACCTCCGCGTTCTACGCG
Source organism: Gemmatimonadota bacterium (assembly GCA_020431545.1). Taxonomy (GTDB): domain Bacteria; phylum ARS69; class ARS69; order ARS69; family ARS69; genus JAGQIB01. The sequence continues at coordinate 2,156 of JAGQIB010000550.1, read as the reverse complement.
GTGACCCCGTTCCGCGGCCGACCGGCCGGATCCCCGATGAAGGTGTCGTTCTCCGCCCAGGAGTGGTGCGGGCACGCCTACCATCAGCTGCTGCCGATGGAGGAGACGATTCGCTCCACCTCCCACTCCTACTTCGATCGCGAAGCGGATCGCGACGTCGAGCTTTCGTACCCCGGGGACGCGGTGCTCGAGGACGGCCTCTTCCACTGGGCCCGTGGCTTCGCGGCGCCGGCGGTCGAGCCCGGAGCGAAGGTCGTCGTGCCGCTCCTGCGCTCGCTGGACCACGCGCGGCTGGTTCATCGCCCCCCCACGTGGACGAAGGCGACTCTGACGGTCGGGCGGAAGGTCCGGACCGTCGAAGTGCCCGCCGGTTCGTTCGAGGTTCGCGAGCACCGGGCGGAGATCGTCGACGGACCGACCTGGACGTTCCTCGTCGAATCGAACCCTCCGCACCGCATCGTCTCGTTCGAGAACACCGAGGGGCAGGCGGGGCAGCTGGTGGGAACCGAGCGGCTTCCGTACTGGGAGATGAACGGGAACTCCTACTCGGACGCGGTCGAGGACCTCGGTCTGCACGCTCGCCCGCCGCGTACGCCCTAGCCGGGCGCCGGCGGGGAGCCGATCTCGTTGCACACGTCCTAGCGCTCGTCGCCGGGGAGCCCCTTGCCGCGCGCACGCCAGCGCTCCAGGTCACCCGGCGTGTCGAGGTTCGCGTGGATCAGCTCGTCGGACACGGGAACGTCGTGTCGGCGCGCCCCGAGCTCCGTGAGCAACTCGCGCAGCGAACGCTCCGGAGGAGCGGCGGCGAGTCCCCCGAGCACCGAGGGAGCGAGCACGATCGGATGACCGCGGCCCTCGTGGAACGGCACGTACCAATCGGCGTCCCCGGTCACGGCGGCACGCAGGAGCGACCGCACCGTCTCGAGGGACGCGAGCGGCCGATCGACGGGCCAGATCAGCACGGCCCGGTCGATGGCCGGGTTTCGGCCGTCGGCGCCGACCGGATCCGCCGCGGCGCCCCCGCTGCGCGCCAGCGCGATCAGACCGATCTGGATCGAGCCGGTTCGTCCCGCCGCGGGATCGGGATTCCGAACGATGGCATAGGGCGATGACTCGAGCCGCGGACGGAGCTCCGTCGTGTCCGCGCCGAGCACGATCACGCCGGTGTCGACTCCGGCGGCCACGAGCGTGTCGCTGACCCGAAGCGCGGCCGGTCGACCGTCGATCGGCGTGAGCGCCTTGGACGCGCCGAATCGCCGCGACGCCCCGGCCGCAAGCACGATCGCGGATACGTTGAGATCCACGCTCGGGCCGGGACTAGCTGGGTTCCGTCGACGTCGCTCGCTCGAGTCCCTCGTTCAGCGAGTCGACCGAGATGTCCCAGTGGCTCGCGTTCCAGACCGCCCGGCCGCCACGCAGCATCAGCGCCTGCGGGGATTCGTGCCGGATTCCGGTGCGGGTCGAGATCTCGTTCGAGACGTCGCGCGCGTTCTGCACCTCGACGAGAGCCGCCAGCGACGACGCGACGTCGTGGACGCGCAGGAAGTCGAGGTACGCCTGATAGGCCGCCGTGGACACGGGACAGGTCAAGCTGTGCTTGAACAGGATGACCGGTCGCTCCTCGGACTCGCGAAACGCGTAGTCGAGCTCGGCCTTCGTGGAGATTCGGGTCGGGTGCGCCAAAAAGGGATGCCTCCGGACAACCTGGGCGAGAACGGCCCTGTTTCGGGCACTGCCTGCTTGGATGACTGGCAGGGTCCGCGGGTTTCCGATAATTTCCGGGGTCCTGTGGCTTTCGTCCACCGAACTCGCACCCGATCTCGCGGGAGGCTTGCCGTGCGCTCGAAAATCGTGCTGTCCGCTCTCGTCCTGGCCCTGGCCGTCCCCGGTTGCCGGCGAGTCGACCGGACGACCGACGAGGCATCGCCGTCCGCCGGCTCGACGGGGGCAGCCGCCCCCGCCCATCCGCACGCGGAGGCGAAGCCCGCCGGCGGCGACGCCGCGAGCCCCGGCGGTCACGGCGAACACGTGCGCCCGCCGGAGCCGGCCGGCGTGTGGTTCGAGGGGGAGCGCCACCTCGCGAACGTGCGTCAGCTCACCTTCGGCGGGCAGAACGCCGAGGCGTACTGGGCCCCGAACGGGCGCGAGCTGATCCT
>JAGQIB010000549.1 GCA_020431545.1 Gemmatimonadota bacterium | reverse complement strand
AGCCGACCCTCGGCACCGAGATGGGTGAGCTCCAGGAGCGCATCACCTCGACCAAGGCCGGCGCCGTGACCAGCATCCAGGCGATCTACGTGCCCGCCGACGACTACACGGATCCGGCGCCGGCCACGGCGTTCACCCACCTCGACTCGACGACGAACCTCTCCCGAGGCATCGCCGAGAAGGGCATCTACCCTGCCGTGGATCCGCTGGAGTCCACCAGCCGCATCATGGACCCGCACATCCTCGGCCAGGAGCACTACGCGGTGGCGCAGCGCGTGAAGATCACGCTCCAGCGCTACAAGGATCTGCAGGACATCATCGCGATTCTCGGCATGGACGAGCTCTCGGAAGACGACAAGCTCGTGGTGCAGCGCGCGCGCAAGATCGAGCGTTTCCTCTCCCAGCCGTTCCACGTGGCCGAGCAGTTCACCGGCTTCGAGGGCAAGTACGTGAAGCTGGAGGACACGATCCGCTCGTTCAAGGGCGTGGTCGACGGCGAGTTCGATCACCTTCCGGAGCAGGCCTTCATGTACGTCGGCACGATCGAGGAAGCCGTCGCGAAGGCCGAGAAGCTCCAGGCGAAGGCGTAGTCGACATGGCGCTGCACTGCACGATCGTCACGCCGGAGAAGGCGATCCTCGACGTGGAAGCGGAGCGGGTCACCGTTCCCGGTCACGACGGCGAGATCGGCATCCTGCCGCGACACGCCCGGCTGCTCGCGAAGCTCGGAGTCGGCGTGCTCAAGGTGACGTCCGGCGGCCGGACGCAGGAGCTGTTCGTGGAAGGCGGGTTCGTGCAGGTCGCCGACGACAAGGTGACCGTGCTCACCGACTCCGCGAAGCCGATCCAGGACGTGGACGTGAAGTCCGCCGAGTCGCTCGTGGACGAACTGCGCGGCAAGGGACGCGGCAAGGAGTTCGCCGCGGCCAAGCACCGTTACCTCACGATGAAGCGGATCAAGGACCGGTTCAACCGGTCCTGATCCCGCTCGGTCCTAGCGCGCGCACGCGGTCGGCGTGTAAGCCTCGCGTGCGCGCCGCCGGGCCGGAATCGCGGCCCGCACGTCCCGCCGGACCCGCGACTTCTCCAGATAGGGTGTCGCCACCGCCACGAGGCTGACGCCGGTCGGGAAGCCCACGCGGCTCTCGACCTGGCGGTACCAGGCGTCGAGCGCGCCGTCCCACCAGTGGTGCTCCTCGGTCGGAGACCGATCGGTCTTCCGCAGGACGCGATCGCAGAGCGCGGCGGGGACGCCGAGCGCGTTCCAGTGGCGGAGCCGGAGCGTGCGAAGCCCCGCCTCCTCCAGCGACTCGCGAAGCGAGACAGGATCGTAGCGACGCGGCACGGTGGTGAGCCGGGCGCCCTGCTCGCGCACCCAGTCGCCGGAGCGGACCCGCACCACGAGCCGCCCCTCGGGCGCGAGCACCGCCTGCAGGCGCTCGAGCACGCCGACGTCGTCGCGGAAGCGATCGAGACCGTCGAGGCACACCACATTGCGGACGGATCGCCGCCCGATGCCGAGCTCCTGGCGTTCCGGATCGCGGCAGATCGTGCGCACGGTGACCCCGCGCTCGCGCGAGACGGACTCCAGCGCGGCGAGGCGGCGGCTGCTCCAGTCCAGCGCGATCACGTCGTGGGCGCGGGCGGCCCGGAGCACGACCTCGGAGCAGCCGAGGACGAGCACGGGGCCGGGGACGAGCTGCGAGCACAGGAACCCGGGCAGGTTCCGCGCGCCCGCGGCGGTCTCGCCGAGCGCCGCCGACGTCAGAAACGGTTCATCCGCATGCCAGCACATTGGATCGGGCCTCCAGACGCTCCGCATCCTACCACTCGGGGGCCTGCTCGGGGACCACGGGACCGAGGGCCGTCCGGACCTCCAGCACCCAGCCCGTCCAGCGCCGGATGAGGGTCCGCGCGGTCCAGCGCGCTCGCCCGCGGGCCGGATCGTGAACGACCCAGCCGGCTCCGGGTTCCCGCCCCTCCAGCACCACGAAGTGGTTGCCGTCCACGTGCAGCAGGGCGGGCACCGCGAGGGATCGCAGGCGACGTCGATCCGCGCGCCGCGCCCGCGCGTGCAGTCCGCACCGCCGGGCCTCCGTCGCGAGATCCTCGAGGCGGCAGCCGCGAAGCCCCGGCCGCAGCGGCGAGGCCGGATCCGGATAGGCGGCCGGCACGCCGAGGCGGCGCAGGCAGTGTGCGAGCGCGGCCGGGCCGCAGTCGTTGCCGGCCCGCTGATAAACGTCGTCCATGCGGGGGCGTTCCGCAAGACCCGGGCCCCCGGGCGGCGTGCAGGCGCGCGCCGGACAGGGCCTCCGGACCACCTGAGACGCCCGCCGGCGGCATCCTCGCGCCCTACGGTGTCACCCGTCGGCGCGTCTCCGGAAACCGGCGGTGTCGTCTCCCCACGTTTCCGCTAGAGTCGCCGGTCGACCGAGGATCCGAACCCGGGAGAACCCATGGAATTCACGAAGCTCCGACTCGAGACCCGGGACCACGTGGCCCGCCTGACCGTCGACCGCCCCGAGGCGCGCAACGCGCTGGACGCCGAGACCGTGGCCGAGTTCCACCGCGCGCTCGATCAGCTCGAGGCGGATCCCGAGCTGCGGGTGCTGATCGTGACCGGGGGCGGCGACAAGGTGTTCGTGGCCGGCGCCGACGTGCGTACGCTCCTCGCGCGCACGAACCTCGACGTGCTCGCCGCCGGCAACAACCGGCTGTTCTCCCGGCTCGAGGCGGTGTCCTTCCCCACGATCGCCGCGATCAACGGCTGGGCGCTCGGCGGCGGCCTGGAGCTCGCTCTCGCGTGCGACATCCGGCTCGCGGCCGACCACGCGAAGCTCGGCCTCCCGGAGACGGGCCTCGGCATCATCCCGGGTGCCGGCGGCAC
>JAGQIB010000548.1:2223-2563 GCA_020431545.1 Gemmatimonadota bacterium | reverse complement strand
GCATCATCCCGGGTGCCGGCGGCACGCAGCGCCTGCCGCGCATCGTGGGCCTCGGGAACGCGAAGGAGATGGTGCTCGCGGGCACGATCCACGACGCGGAAGCCGCGCTCCGCATCGGCCTCTTGAACCGGGTGGTGCCCGGCGCGAGCCTGCTCGAGGAGGCGGACAAGCTCGCCGGCAAGATCGCGTCGCGGGCCCCGGTCGCGCTGCGCCTCGCGAAGCTCGCGCTCGCGGCCTCCGCGAACGTCCCGCAGGACTTCGGCGCCCAGTTCGAGGTCGTGGCGCAGACCGTGCTGAACTCGACGTCCGACATCAAGGAAGGCATGACCGCGTTCCTCGA
>JAGQIB010000548.1:0-2142 GCA_020431545.1 Gemmatimonadota bacterium | reverse complement strand
CGGGCGATTCCGGCGTACTCTGGTAGCGGCAGCCCGAACGCCGCGCGGAGCGGCCCGAGGAGGACTCCATGACCGACGCCACCACCCTCGAGACCGTGCTCGCGATCCTCGTGGGGATCGGACTGAGCGCCGCGGTGGGCCTGCGGATCTTTGCGCCGTTTCTCGTGATGTCGATCGCGGCGCGCGCCGGATTGCTCGGCCTCGCCTCCGGCTTCGAATGGATCGGCACCACGCCGGCGCTGATCGCGTTCGGTCTCGCGACCGTGCTCGAGATCGCGGCCTACTGGATTCCGTGGGTCGACCACGCGCTCGACGTGATCGCCGCCCCCGTGACCGTGATCGCCGGCATCCTCGCGACCGCGAGCGTGGTGACGGACATGCCACCGTTCCTCAAGTGGACGATCGCGGTGATCGCGGGCGGCGGCGCGGCCGGCCTGCTGCACGGCGGCACCGCGATCGCGCGCACGGGTTCCACCGCGACGACCGGCGGTCTCGCGAATCCGATCTTCTCCACGCTGGAGTCCGCCGGCGCGATCCTGGGCGCGGTGCTCGCGATCCTCGCACCGTTGATCGCGATCGGTTTCCTGGTCGCGGTCGCGTTCTGGATACGTCGCGTGTTCCGGCGTCGGTCGCGGCGGGAACCGGCCCTCGGATAAGCGATCGAGGATACAATTTTTTTCTTGATCTCGCCCCCCCCCGGTGAGGCAGGATGGTCCCGTCGTTGATGTGAGAGGTTCAGCCCCCGCGCCGACCCGCGCTTTCCTCGGCTCGGGTTCCGTCAGCTGCCGGGAGGTGTCGAGGTGAAACGAACCAGGCATGACCGACCGAGCGCTCCTTCGTCCCAGTCGTTCTCCCGCGTGATCGCGACATGCCTGGAGACGTTCTTCGCAGGCGAGGGGTCGGAGTCCCAGGATGACTCCGGCGCATCGGGCGACTTGTTCTGTCTCGTGTGGACCCGGCTCGAGGACCCGCCTCCCATGAGTACCGACCAGGAACAGACGATCGCAGTCCGAGTTCTGGATACGAGCCAAGATCCCTACGATTGGTATCCGCCCCTTACCACCGAGGCCTTCCGACTATCCGTCGTCGGCGACTCCATCAACTCCGGTCAGCCGACCGTGGCGGTCGACGGCTCGACGTTCCACGCCTTCTGGCAAGACATCGTGGACGGCCGCAGACGGCTCATGCACCGCTTCAACAGCACACCGACCGACACCACGACCTGGAGCCCGACCATGGAGGTGTTCCCGGACCTCCCGGGAGATGCCAAGCGACCCACGGCGGTCGCGGCGTCGGGGACGGTGCACGCAGTCGCATCGGGCGACACCGAGGGCTGGTACCGCACCGGAAGCTTCTTCTCGGGCTTCGGCTTCTCGGCCAACACCACGACCACCGCGAGCGCCGGTGTCTATTTCCTGGAAGGGGACCTGGAAGTTCCCTCCACGTCCACCCTGTCCCTTCCGGAGGGCACGACGTTGTCCTTCGCCCGCGCCGAGGACTACGTGCACGCTTCCGGCGTGGGGAGCGACGATAGCCGAGCGGAACTCAAGGTCCTGGGACGGTTCATCGCCGACGGCGACTCGAGTGCCCCGGTTCTCTTGAGCAGTCCCGGTCACGCGGCCGGGACCTGGGGCGGAGCGATCTTCGACCTCGCGGGATGCGAGGATACCGCCTACGGGTACTTCGGAACGTTCGAGCCGGTGTCCGACATCCACCACACGCACATCGAGTTCGGGGAGAAGGGGATCTCGCTCGAGAACTTCGGCGCTCCCCGGCTCGCGGACGTCACGTTCTCCGAGATCGCCAACGACCGGGAGATCTACCTCGACAGCACGGACGTGTTTCTGCCCGCCGGACACTTCGCCAGCGGGACCTGCACCGGCCACGTCGACACCTCGTTCGGAGGAACGTGGTCACTCGGACCCGGCACGCATGTCGTGGTGGCCAACGCCTCCACGAACGACGCGACCTGGATCGGCACCTCGGGCAAATCGGACCTGGTCGCGGACGCGACGTTCGAGGCCCTGGGCGCCGAGGGCGATTCGGTGTTCCTCCGGCCCGACTCCGGCGACGCCGGCGGCGACAACTGGGGCGGCCTCACGCTCGGCGCTGCCGCCGTCAACAGCTGGATCGAGTACACGT
>JAGQIB010000547.1 GCA_020431545.1 Gemmatimonadota bacterium | reverse complement strand
ACTGAGCGACCACCCAGGCGCGCGGAGGATCGGCACGATTCTCGTACACTCGAACTCCGTCACCCGTCTCCACCAGAGCCCAGCGTTCGGGATCCCGTTCGAGTCCTGGAATCGCCTGTCGCCAATCGGCCGGGGCGAACACGTAGCGAACGGCGAGCAGATCGAGCGCACGCGAGTGACGGTCCTTGACGGCCCGCTTCACGCGTCCGAACGAGTCGTAGCCGTAGAACTCGGCGTAGCGCTGCAGACACATCGGGTTGTAGCCGTGGGCGCCGGGAAGGTCCCAGAGACGGTGGCGATTCTCCGGGATCGTCGATCGATTCCGGTGCAAGCGCACGGCCGTGGTCGCCCGCTGTGCCTGCTCGTGCAACGTCGCCCGATAGGGCGCCACCATCTCGGGCATCTCGAAGTCCGCGGGACTCGGCGAGCTTTCCCGCCAGAGGCCGAACCACGCGTGGGATGCGAGGTCCGCGACGAGTACGAGCGGCAGCGCCCAGCTCAGCCAGCGTCGATGTCCACCCCACGCGACGACCGCACACGTCGCGAGCCAGAGCGCGACCTGGACGCCGGCCGTCGAGGCAAACGCGCGGACGGCCTCGTCCCCGCCCTGTTCGGCGGCCCTTCGAGCGACGGCACGAAGTGCGAGCAGGAACACGCCGGAGAACACCACGATCCACAGGGCGCGCGTGGCTGCGCTCGGAGGAGAAGCCCGCAGCCGCGCCGCGCCGAGCGCGGCCAGCATCGCCAGCCCGAACTGCATCTCGAATGCGTGCCGGGCCGGCACCCGGAACCGGTTCAGGAGCGGGATCCGGTGCACGAGGTCCCCGTGAGGAATCGTGCCCGACATGGCGAGGCCCGCGGCCACGACGACGACCGCCGCGGCGAACCACGCAACCCCGCGACGTCGAGATCCGAACGCGAACGGAACCAGGAGAAGCGGAAGACATCCGACATAGGTCATGCCGGTGCGCAGCCGCCACGGGTCTCGATCGCGATCGTTCCATCCGGCGCGCTGCAATGCGGGATCGTTGTTCGTCCCGGGGGCATCCGGGAGGAAGAACTCGGTCCACCGATCAGGAGCGAAGGAGAAGAACTCGAAATAGCCGAGCGACATGTCGGCGCGCGAGCATCGTCGGGCGAGTTCTTCGCCCGGGATCCACACGACGGCCGAGAGAAGCAGGGCGAGGAACCCGGCCGCACTCAGGTCCCGAAGCACCCGAAGACGTTCTCCCGATCGCGAAGCAACGGCCAGAAGCGCGTACGCGGCCGCGACCAGCCCGGCGTAGGCGGAAGTCTGCGGATGTCCGGCCATCAGACAGCAACCGCCGCTCGCCGCCGTCCACGCGATCCACCGCCGGGACGGCGCACGGCGCAATCGCTCGATCCCGAGCAGGATCCCCGGAAGCCACCCCAGCGCGTGCACGATCGGAATCATCGAGAGGTTCCAGATCGCGAAGCCACCGAGCCCGTACACGAGGCCGGCGACCATCCCCGCCCACGCCCCCGCGAGCTCGCGCACGAACCGGTACATGAGGAACATCGCGAGGAGGAACGCGGAGATCACGTAGGCGTTCCAGGTCCCGGGGATGCGCGATAGGATCATCGCCGGCGGGTACCACGTCATCTCCTCGGGGTCGCCCACGACGGGAAACCCGGAGAACTCGTTCGGGTCCCAGAGCGCTTCCGTGGTTCGATAGGCCGGATAGAAGAAGGCCGTGCCGTCGCCGGAGGCGAGGAGGCGCCCCGACCGCAGCACGGGAGCGAACAAGCCCAGAAGGAGACCGAGAAAAATGACGAACGCAAGCAACGACCCGGGGCGCTCGGGCGGCGACTGCGTTGACGGGCCTTCCGGGGTGGCCGGAACGGGCGGCTCCGAGGTGGACACGGATTCCTCGACGCGGCATCGCCGCTGGACCGTGGGGGAGCGCCGGTGGGGTAAAGCTATCGGACCGTCGAACTGCGGTCAAGCGAGGACTCCGCACGGACCTGCCCGCGCAACGCGTTGGCTCCGGAGCGCGCTCGGGGTCGTCGCCTCCGTGTTGCTTGCGAACATCGTCGACGCCGAACCTCCGGACGCATGGAGCCCCCTCCGCCTCCTCGAGGGGCACTGGGTCGGCGTGGGAGCCGGCTTCGGCTCGGAGTCGGACGTGACCCACGACTGGGCCTTCGTGATCGACGGAAACTTCCTGGAGCTCCGGACCCGGTCCACCGTGAGAACGGACACGGGGGGCGGCGAGGTTCACGAGGACGTGGCGTACGTGAGTCACGACCGCGATCACGATGCGTTCGTGTGTCGTCAGTTCCTGTCCGAGGGCTACGTGAACACGTACGACATCCGACTTCCCCCCGACCCGGGCGGCGAGATCCTGTTCGCCCACCGGGACTCCGAGGGGTCCGGCGGCGTGCGCGCGCAGATGCGCCTGCGCTTCGTGTCCCGCGACGAGTACGTGATGGCGCTCGATCTCGCGTTCACGCCGGACGCGGAGTTCAAGGCGTGCCAGGAGATGAGGATGCACCGCCGGCCTTGACCGGGACCGGTTCCACGTGCACCACGACGTCCACGACCCCGAGACCCGCCGCAAGCAGGGCGTCCTTCACGTCGTGGGCGACGTCGTGCCCGTGTCGCACCGTGAGATCCCCGTCGACCTCGATGTGGATCTCCACGAGAAGTCCCGTGCCCGCGCGACGGATCCGGCACTTCTCCACGTCCTCCACGTCGTGCACGGCCCCGGCGACCTCGCGGACGCGTCGCTCGGTGGCGCCGGTGACGGCGGCGTCCATCGTCTCGTTCACGGCGGGGATCAGAAGCCGCGCGGCGTTGTACGCGATCACGACGCACGCGATCAGCGCGGCCCACTCGTCGGCCATCGCGAACGCGGGCCCCCCGAGCAGCGCCAGGCTGATTCCCACGAACGCAGCCGCCGACGTGATCGCGTCCGAGCGATGGTGCCACGCCTCTCCGCGCAGCGCCCCGCTCCCGACGTCCGCTCCTGCCCGCTGAACCCAGCGGAACATGCCCTCCTTGAGCAAGACGACGCCGGCCAGCACGGCGAGCGTGTACCAGGCGGGCGGCGCCTGCGGCGAGCGAATGCCGTGGATGCTCTCGACCGCGATCAGCACCGCGGCCCCGAGCATCAAGAGGGCCACGAGAACGCCCGCGAGCGAATCGGCCTTTCCGTGCCCGTAGGGGTGCGACTCGTCCGGAGGTCGCGCCGCCACGCGCAGGCCACCCCACACGACGAGCGAGGAGACGACGTCCATCGTGGACTCGATGCCGTCGGCGATCAGCGCGTACGA
>JAGQIB010000546.1 GCA_020431545.1 Gemmatimonadota bacterium | reverse complement strand
CAGGTGAAGCTGCGCGGATTCCGCATCGAGCTCGGCGAGATCGAGGCCGCGTTGACTCGTGCGCCCGGGGTGCGCGAGGCCACCGTGGGGGTGCGCGGTCAGGGCGCGGACGCGCGAATCGTCGCGTGGATCGCCCCGGAAGCGGGTCAGGCACCGGACCCGGTCACGATCCGGCAATGGCTCGCGGAGCGGCTGCCCGCCACGCACGTCCCGGCCCGCGTCGTCGTTCTGGAACGCCTGCCGCGGAGCTCCACGAGCAAGATCGATCGCCGCGCGCTCCCGGACCCGGCGCCCGAATCCGCGACGTCGGCGCTGGCCCCGCGGGACGATCAGGAACGGCTCCTCGCGACTCCCTGGTGCGAGACACTCGGGATCGACTCGCTCGACGTGCGCGACGACTTCTTCGAGGCGGGCGGCAACTCGCTGCTCGCGATGCGCTTCGTCGGCGCGGTCCGTCGTCTCACGGGCCGGGAGGTGCCGGTCGCCGCACTGTTCCGTCATCCGAGGTTCGAGGAGTTCGTGCGTCACCTGCACGACGCCGACGCCGGGGGGCGCTCGCTCGTTCGACTCCGCGGCGGCAGCGGCGCGCCGATGATCCTGTTGCCCGGACTCGGCGGCGGCCTCGCCGAGCTTCGCCCGCTCGCGGAGCATCTCGACCCCGCCCGCCCGGTGTATGCGGCGTCCCTGCTCGACGGCGACGCGCCCGAACGGATCGAGGACGAGGCGCGGGGGCTGCTCTCCGCGATCGAAGCGGTCGTCGGCCCGGGACCGGTCCACCTGCTCGGCTGGTCCTACGGCGCACTCGTCGCGTTCGAGCTCGCCGGGCGCCGGACCGCGGCCGGGCGCGAGGTCGCGTCGCTCACCCTCGTGGACGCCCCGGCCCCCGGTCGGTACGACGACGTCGAGGGCGAGTTCGCGCTCGAGGACCTCGAAGACGATGACGCCCGCCGGTGGAGTGCCGTGGTGCGGACCCGGGTGAAGGCGGCCCGCCAGTATCGCCCCGAGACCTGGCGCGGAGCCGCGCTGCTGATCCGTGGAGCCGAGTCCGCGACCGCCGACCTCCGCGACGACTCGCTCGGGTGGTCCGCCTGGGTGACGGGTCCGCTGGAGACCGCCTGTGTGCCGGGCACGCACGAGTCCATCCTCTCCGAAGAACACGTCGCGTCGCTCGCGGCGCTCGTCGAACGTCAGCTGTCCCTTTCGCCCGGATCTTCCTGATCCTCTCCCGAAGGAGCTCCCCCATGTTCCGCGGCATCGATCACGTCGAGTTCTACGTCGGCAACGCGTTCGCGTCGTCGTACTTCTACGCGCGCGCGCTCGGATTCGTCCCGCACGCCGAGGCCGGCCTGGAGACGGGCCATCGCGATCGCCACTCCTGCGTCGTGGCCCAGAACGGCATCCACCTCGTGTTCACGAATCCGCTGAAGGGCAGCGGCCCCATCGCGGAACACGTTCGCAAGCACGGCGACGCGATTCACGATATCGCGATCGCCGTGGACAGTGCGGACGAGGCCTTCCGCAAGTGCGTGGCCTTCGGCGCCGAGCCCGTGGAGGA
>JAGQIB010000545.1 GCA_020431545.1 Gemmatimonadota bacterium | reverse complement strand
CCCACGAGCACGTCGTCGCCGATCGTGAGCCCGCCCGCACCGACCTCGATGAAGCAGTTCGACGCGATCTGCACGCGCCGTCCCGTGACGAACGGACCGCTGATCTTGATCTTGGTGAACGAGCTGATCACGGTGCCGCGTCCGAACCGGGCGTGGCCCGAGACCTCGACCTCCGCGCGCGGGCTGACCATCGCGCGGAAGCGCACGAAGTAGATCCACTGAACGAGAAACCCCGGCAGGAACCGGCGGGCGACCTGGGCGAGCTTCACACGAACCTCCGCGCCCGGCTCCTCACCGAGCGTCGTGCTGATCGCGTTCCAGGCGCTCTCGAATGCGCGGGAGCGACGTGAGAGCGAGCGCCTCGTCCATCGTGAGCTCCACGCCGAACGCGGATTCCAGCTCCGTGATCAGACGCAGATGATTGAGCGACGTCCACTCGGGGACGTCGGACTGCGACGCCTCCGGCGGGAGCTTCGTCGCCGCCACGCCGAGCACGTCGGCCACGATCGTTCGAATGCGGTCGCTCATGCTCCCCCCGGGCGCGGCAACAGTCCCTCTTGCCAGTACCACTCGGCGGTCCGCCGCAGCCCCTCGGACAGCTCGACCTTGGGGTCGTAGCCGAGCTCGCGAATCGCACGTGAGACGTCGAACTGACGGGTCTTACGATACCAGTCGGCGCGGCGTGGAAACAACGGGGGCGCGATGCCGAGCGGCTTGCAGACGGCCTCGCAGACGACGGACGGCGCATAGATCGTCCAGAACGGGAAGTGCGGGACGTTCACGGAGACCCCGAGCGAGCGTGCCGTCGCGCGGACGAGCTCCTCGATCGACACCGCGTCCCGGTCCCCGATCAGGTACTCGCGACCGATCGCGGCGTCCTTCTCGGCCGCCAGCTCGAACGCCTGCACGAGGTTGTCGATGTAGACCGGGTGGTACCAGGTCTTGCCGTCGCCGAACATCGGGAACGTCCCGGTGAGCACGCGCTTGTAGATCATGAAGAAGCGCTCCGGATCTCCCGGTCCGTAGATCGCGGTCGGACGGAGCACGACCGTGCGGAGCCCCTTCTCGCGGAACGGCGCGAGCGCCTTCTCCCCTTCCCACTTCGTGTACTCGTAGTAGTCCTGAGGATTGATCGGCGCGTCTTCGTCCGCCGGCGGATCATGCACGTGCCCGTGCACGCCCTCCGTGCTGCAGTAGATGAACCGATCCACGCCCGCCGCGAGCGACGCCTCGGCGAGGTTCGCCACGCCGTTCACGTTCACGTCCCAGTACACGGACTTGGACGCGTTGATCACCCGGAACGCCGCCGCGAGGTGGAACACGAAGTCGCACCCCTCGACCGCCGCGCGGCAGGTGTCCTTGTCCGTCACGGAACCGATCACGATCTCGGCGCCGAGCGCCTTCAGCTCGTCGTGGAAGCGTCCGGGCTGGTTGTCGAGTGCGCGCACGCGCCAGCCCCGCTCGAGCAGACGTCGAACGAGGGCGCTGCCGGTGAAGCCCGTCCCACCCGTCACGAGGGCGGAGCGCCGGTCGGACTCCGAGGTCATGCGTTGCCTTCCTCCCGGTCGCTCTCGGGGAACGAATCGAGCGCCGCCTTCTTGCCTCGCCGCAACATGGCCTCCCGGTAGACCTTCATGAGCGTCCCGCGGTTCCGGGACCAGGCCCGCTCCTCGGCCCTCCCCCGGAGGCGGCGGCCGATCTCGGCGGACCCGGCCTCGTCCTCGAGCGCGGCCAGGATTCCCCGGGCGAACGCGTTCGCCTCGCGATCCTTCACATAGATACCGTCGTCCCCGAGTATCTCCCGATTGACCGGATTATCGAAGACCA
>JAGQIB010000544.1 GCA_020431545.1 Gemmatimonadota bacterium | reverse complement strand
GGCGGCGACCAGCGCGGCGGCGAGCGCGGCGTCCGGGCGACGGGTGAACGCCGCGGCGAACGTCGGGGGGAGGATCACGAACGCGGCGGCCGCGAGCGCCGCGACGAGGCCGGCCCGCCGGGCAATGCCGGCCGCGACCAGGGCGGCGGTGATGCCGAGCAGCACCGCCCCGGCGAGCAGGATCTTCGCCTCCGGGGAGTCCACGAACAGCGCGAACCCGGCGGTGACGATCGCGCCGAGCGGCGGCGAGTGGAGTCCGCCCGGCGGGACCGCGTAGGCGTCCACCGTGCCCCGGAGCAACGCGTTGCCGGCGCCGAGCAGCAGGAAGCCGGCGTCGGTCGTGGCGGGCAGGGTGAGACCCCGCAGCGTGCCGACCAGGCCGGCTCCGAGGGCCAGCAGCAGCGACGTCCGTCGAGTCGTCGTTCCCATCGAGCCTCCGAACGGGTAGCGTGAGCCGCCTCAGTTTTCCGCGACCCTCGCCCCACCGCAAGGAGGAACCCCATGAAGAAGGAATCGAGTGCGCGCGCGTCGGCGCCATCGGGGCCCGAGGCGCTCCGCGAAGGTGACCCCGCCCCCGATTTCACGCTTCCGCAGACGGATGGGAGCGAGATCACGCTGTCGAATCTGCGGGGCCAGGCGGTCGTGCTGTTCTTCTACCCCAAGGATCTGACCCCGGGATGCACGACCGAAGCCTGCGACTTCCGGGACGCGCGCGCGACCCGGGAGGCGACGGGAGTCGTGGTGCTCGGGATCAGCCCCGATCCGGTGAAGAAGCACGTCCAGTTCGCCGCGAAGCACGATCTCGACTTTCCGCTGCTCGCGGACACGGACCACCGAGTTCAGCTGGCGTACGGAGTGCGGAAGGAGAAGTCCCTGTACGGCAAGACGTTCCTCGGAGTGGAGCGGAGCACGTTCCTCATCGATGGGAAAGGGATCGTGCGGCGAGTCTGGCGCCAGGTGAAGGTGGCGGGGCACGTCGACGAGGTCTTGCGCGCGGCGGCGGAGCTCGCCTGATCGGCACGCGCCGGACCGGTCCTCACCGGGCTGGTCTTCACGGGCCGGGCCTTCGCCGGACGGGCGCTCAGTCCGAGTGGCCGTTCTCCAGCGCGCGTTTCGCGAGGGCGAGCACGTCCCGCTCCCCGGCGTGGTGGAGCAGACGCCCGGCGACGTGCAGCGGGAACCAGCGGACGTCGGCCACCTCGTGGTCGTGGTCCTCCACGGAGCCGCCCTGGAACTCGACCAGGAAGAAGTGGACGGTCTTGTCCACGGCGCGCCGCCGGCCTTCGTCCGAGCGGGCCTGATACGAGTACTCGATCGGGCGGAGCTTGCAGCGGATCTCGCCGACGAGACCGGTTTCCTCCCGCACCTCGCGGAGCGCGGCCTGCTCGAGTGTCTCCTCGGGCTCCACGCGTCCCTTGGGCAGACACCACATCGGCCCGCGCGTCGTCTGGGTCAGCGCCACCTCGAATCCGGACTCGTCGCGTCGGAATACGACGCCGCCGGAGGAGATTTCGAGTTGCCGATCCATGCGTTTCTCCCGACACTGGTTGATCGACGCGAGCGCGGGAACGATCCCGTCGGCTCGAATCTAGCAGATCCACCGCGACCGTGTCGCGGCGCCAGGGGAGGACGACGTGGCCGATCTCGACACCCGGGTCCAAGGCGAGTTGACGACGAGATTGGACGCCCTTTCGGAGCAGTTCGTCGATCGGGACGACTTCCTCGACCCTGACAAGGTGAAGGTCCGCAACAAGGGCGACAAGTGGATCATGCCCGATTGTCCGAACTGCACGGAGCGCTGCTGCGTGCACGACGATCCGGAGTCCGGGATCCTGCTGTCGCTCCGCGACGTGGCGAATCTCGTCGACAGCGGACTCGAGCACCTCATCGTGGGCAAGTACACGTTCAAGCGGAACAAGCGCGGGAAGGTGCTGGACGACTTCGACGAGATGCCGAAGCTCGCGAAGCAGCCGGACGGCAACTGCCACTTCTACGATCCGGCCACCGGACGCTGCGAGGGGTACGGCGTGCGCCCCACGATCTGTCGTCGCTATCCGTACGAAGTGGAGTACCGCAAGAAGAACGGGAAGCCGTTCGTCAAGTTCATCGGCTGGGCGAAGTGCCCCACGATGGAGGGCCCCCAGTTCGCGGATTCGATCAAGCAGATGGCGCGCGACGCGGTGAACGACGAGAACGTCTCCTACGAGGACATCATCCTGCTCGGGGAGCACGTGGAGGCGCTCCGCCAGGCCGGCTTCGACCGCTTCCTTCCTCCGCCGGAGGAGTGCCCGGGCGCCGTGGTGGCCCCGCCCGCCGGCAAGTTCAGCAAGGGCAAGAAGAACCGCCCCGCCGAGGTCGTGGCCGAGGGCTGAGGGCGGTCCGGGGCGCCTCTGCGCCCGGGGCGGGGGACGTGATATCCTGACTCCACCTGTCGCCTCGCGCCTCTTCCCGGGAGTCCGCCCATGTCCCGCCTCCGACTGCTGCCACTCGTCGCTCTGTCCCTGACGCTCGCGTCGGCGCCGGCTCTGGCCGAGCGCGACGTCGACGGGATCGAGGAACTCCTGCCGCACGCCGAGTCCCGTCTGGAGTGGGAACGGCTCGCGGAGAGCGGGCAGCAGCCGATCGGCCGCGGACTGCGCGCGGACCCGCCGCCCATGGCCCCCATCCGGAACTGCGCGGAGTGGGAGCCGCTGACGGGCGTGCTGATCCGCTATCCGCTGGGGTTGCCGTACTCGTTGCTCCAGGACCTGGACGACTGGGGCACGCTGCACGTCGTGGTGAGCTCGGCGAATCTCACGAATGCCACGAACGCGTTCAACGCGAACGGCGTCAACCTCGCGAACGTGCAGTTCCTCGTGAAGCCGAACAACTCGATCTGGACCCGGGACTACGGCCCGTGGTTCGTGTTCGACGGGAACGGCGACTGCGCGATCATCGATCACGTCTACAACCGGCCGGCCCGCCCGAACGACGACCTGATTCCGGTCGAGTTCGCGATCCAGCAGAGTCTGCCGTACTACCGGCACGACATGTGGCACACGGGCGGCAACTACATGACCGACGGCGCGCACTTCAGCATGTCGACGGACCTCGTGTACAACGAAGCGCTCTCCGCGAACGGCCTGACTTCCACCCAGGTCGATCAGCTGATGAACGACTACTACGGGATCGATCAGTACAACGTGGTGCAGGACATCGCCGCGGGTGGGATCCACCACATCGACACGTGGGGCAAGTTCCTGGACGAGGAATCGATCCTGATCAAGGAGACGGTGAGCACGCACTACACGTACGCCGCGCTCGAGCAGCGGGCGACGTTGATCGCGTCGCTGCCGGCGTCGACCGGGCGGAACTACCGCGTGCACCGGGTCTTCTGCCAGCTGATCTCCGGGGGAGAGCCCGCTTCCTACACGAACAGCCTGATCATGAACGATCACGTCTGCGTGCCGATGTTCGCGAACGCCACGCGCGATTCCGCGGCTCTCGACGTGTACCGCGCCGCGATGCCCGGCTACGACGTGCGCGGGTACGCGTACGGCGGCTGGCTGACCGACGACGCGCTGCACTGCCGCGCGAAGGGCGTGATGGATCGCGAGATGCTGCGGGTGGCGCACGTGCCGGTCCGCGACGCGCAGGAAGGACCGGTCACGATCGTGGCCGAGGTCGACGACCGCAGCGAGACCGGCCTGACCGCGGTGGAGCTGCACTACCGGTTCGCGGCCGACGTGTGGAACACGGTGGCGATGAGCGCGACCGGCGGCGACCTGTACGAGGGCACGATCCCGTCGCCCGGGACCGCGACCGACGTCGAGTACTACGTGCTCGCCGCCGACGCTTCCGGCCGCCAGGAAGGAATGCCTCGATCCGCGCCGGCCGGCTGGTACACGTTCCCGATCTCGCCGGCCCCGACCGACGCGCCCGTGGCGCACCGCCTCGGCGATCCGCACGCCTGGCCGAATCCGTTCACGGACGAGAGCCGGTTCTCGTTCGAGCTGAAGTACGCGGACCGGGTCGACCTCGCCGTGTACGACGTGGGGGGCCGCCTCGTCCGTCGCCTCGTCGACGAGGAGCGTCCCGCCGGACGTTCCGAGATCGTGTGGGACGGCCGCGACGACGCCGGCGCCCGCCTCCCGGCTGGCGTCTACTACTACCGACTGCGCGCGGCCGGGATCGCCTACTCGCGTCCGGTGGTGCTCGCGCACTAGGCCTCGCCCCGGGGCAGCAACCGGGGCCGTGGAACCCGGCGAACCCTGGAGCCGGACCCGGCCGTCGCCGGGTCTCGCTCCGGGGTGCTACTCTGCCGGACATGTTTCGCCGGCAGCTCTCTTTCCTTCTGATCGCGTCGCTCGCCCTTGCGAGCGCCGCCCCGGCGCGCGATGCCGTCTATCCCGTGCTCGCGCGGCACGCGATGGTCGTGGCGCCCGAGCCGCGCGCCGCGGAACTCGGCCTGGCGGTGCTCGAGCAAGGCGGCAACGCGTTCGACGCGGCGGTCGCGATCGGCTTTCTGCTCGCGGTCACTCATCCGCTCGCCGGCAACCTCGGCGGCGGCGGC
>JAGQIB010000543.1 GCA_020431545.1 Gemmatimonadota bacterium | reverse complement strand
TCGACCGTGGTGCCGGCCGGGATCAGATCCATCTTGTCGGGGTCGCCGGAGTCGTTGCGGTCGGAGTAGACGTAGCCGCCGATCGTTCCCGTACCGGCCGTCGTGGTGCACTGGAGCTGCACCGTTCCCGTGCCCACCACGACCTGGACGGTGGTCGCGTTGCTGCCCGAGGTCGTCACGTCGTCGAACGTGCCGGTGACGGAGGTCGAGGTGTACGGATCGTACGTCTGGTTCGGAGTCGTCAGCGGAGCCTGGAAGCGGACGTCGAGCGTGCCGCCGAGCGTCCCCGCCTGCGTCACCTCGATCGTGTCGATCTCGCCCGTGTTCGTCGCGTCCAGGACGGTCGTCGATCCCGGCTGGAGCGCCCACGGACCTTCGAGGCGCAGATGGCCGATGTCGCCGTCGCTCTCCCCCGGGGAGATCGTGCCGCCGACGTTCAGGTCGCCGTTCGTGAGCCGCGTGAGCTTTCCGTTGCCGCGGACGACGCCGCCGGCGCGGAGGAACGTCGTCGCGAACTGGAACGCCGCCTGCCCGTTCTCGCGCACGAGCAGCGTGCCGTAGATCTCGCCGCCCTTCTCGGTGCGCAGGGCCGCGGCCGGCTGGACGATCACGAGCCCGGTCGGCGTGACCTCCACCGGGATCTGCAGCCGATGCGCCGGCAAGCCCGTGCGAGCGACGTCGAGGGTGCCCTCCACCACGACCTTCTCGATCTGCGCGCCGTTGCCGTCGTCCACGATCACGAGCCCGAACGCGGTCTGGTCGACGACGAGTACGGCATCCACGGGTACCCGTGCCTGGGCGCCGTTCTGGAGCACAAGCGATCCGTTCCCGAGCTTGGAGCCCGTGGCGAGATTCACGGTCGCGCCGTCGAAGCGCGCGGCGGTGGCCGGACTCGCAGGATTCACGACCACGGGCGCCGTGAGGGACCCCGGTCCCTCGATCCTGCCGCCGTCCATCCGGATCGCACCGGCGCCCTGGTTCGAACCCTCCACCGACAGAGTGCCGCGGAGCTCGACCGGTGCGTTCAATGCCGAGACGCCGTCGAGATGAACCTCGGCGAGGGGATCGACTCGCGCCGTTCCCGATCCCTCGATGCGCGCCGTCGGTTCCACGTAGTGGTAGCCCTGGACGTAGCGGATGAAGGCGTCCACGCCGAGGTCGACTTCCCCGCCGAGCGTGCCCGATCGTTCGAGCGACAGGCCCTGGCCGTCCTGGATGTCGACCCGCGCTCCGTTCGGGAAGCCATAGTTCGTTGCGATGCGCGGCGGCACGCTCGCCGTCTGCGATACCGTCAGGTTACCGGTCACGGTGAGGCTCTCCGGCGGGCCGACGCCGTCGTCCGAGATGAGGAGCGCGGTGTTCAGGTGAGCGATGAAGAGCTGCACCGCCAGCAACTGCGCGCCGTTCTTCAGGAAGACGTTGCCGTTCGTCCACACCGCGTTCGCGGCGTTGACCGTGACGCCGTCCAGGGTGGTGGTGAAGAGGCTCGACGAGTGCGCGATCTCCGCGGTGTCGGTCACGGTGATCTCGTCCGAGCCCTGGATCGTCGTCGGCTCGATGACCCCGAATCGACTCACCGAGACCGGCGTGTCGATCCGGACCGGTCCCGCGAAGCCGAGGAACGTGTCCAGGATCGACGACGCGATCTCGAGTACGGTCTGATCCCCGAGGGCGGTGACGCCCGCCGAGGTCTCGCCCGGAGCGTCCTGGACCAGGCCCTCGAG
>JAGQIB010000542.1 GCA_020431545.1 Gemmatimonadota bacterium | reverse complement strand
GCCTTCTGCGCGCCCTCGCCCGAGTCGCTCACGATTTCTACGATGTGCCCGTCGACGCGAACCGGAACGCCGGTCGTTCCGCCTCCCGCCAGCGCGGTTTCCGGAGCCATCAGTCGGCCTCCCCCAGATCCGTGGTCGCGATCTCCAGGAAGAGATCGTTCTCCTTGATCTCGTGTTCGTGCAGGCGATTCGCCACCGCGACCGCCTCCTCGTGGATTCGCTTCACCTCGACGACACAGAGCTCGGCCCGCCGCAGCAGGGCACCGACCTCGTCGAGGAACGCTCGGTGTTCGGCCAGGACCTCCTCCATCAGCGCCGCGAATCGAGGCTGCAGACGCGCCACGGCCGGGAAGCCGTCCTCGGCCTCCTCGGTCTCGAAATGCAGTGCCAGCTCCTCGGCCAGCTGCTGGAGAAGGGGGACGAGACGCGCGAGCTCGCATTCCTCGCACATCTCGGCCAACAGGAGACGCAGCCGGGCGTGCTCCTCGCGAATCGCCTCGGCCCGTTCGTGCGACGCTCGGGTGTCGCGGTCCGACATGACGTACCCCCGGGGAAATGCATGCCCGGGCGACTTCCCGCGTTCCGAGTCGAGTTTTTGCGTCGGCGGGTCGTGCGGCCAGGCGGCCGGAAAGGCCTCCGGATCACGTCCTAATCTCGCGCGGGCGGGGGTCGGCCGGAATGCGGGGTTTCCGAAGGAGAGCGGCCCGAGGCCGGCCCGAAGCGGGACGAAAGAGGGCCCGGAGACGACGTCCCCGGGCCCCGATCTCGTGCTCCGCGAACCCCCGGAACTCCGGGGGCGCGATTAGTTCAGCAGGACCACCTTCCGGGTCGCCGAGTACTCGCGGGACTCCAGTCGGTAGAAGTAGATGCCGGCACTCGCCCGCCGGCCCGCTTCGTCCCGACCGTCCCAGGTGGCCGCATGGCCGCCGGCCGGCAGGAAGCCGTCGGTCAGCGTGCGCACGTGGCGGCCGGCGATGTCGAACACCTCGAGCGAGACGTCGGCGCCGGGGCCCGGAACCGCGAAGCGGATCGCCGTGGAGGCGCCGAACGGATTCGGGCTGGCCGCATCGAGCGAGAACGACGCCGGGGCCAGGGTCACGCCGGGCGCATCCGTGGTCAGCAGGTCGCAATCCCAGCCGGACACGTCGTTGATGCCCCAGCTGTTCAACGTGCCCAAGTCCTGGCCGGCGTTGTCGGACACGAACATCGTCCAGGTGCCGTCCAGCGGCCCGCCGATGAACGCGCTGAGCGGCTGGGCCGGGGTCAGCGTGAGCGGGTAGTTCCCGATGATGTCGTGGGCGTTCGAGCCGGTCCGGTTGTGGAGCGTCACGACCGTGCCGTTCGGCGACGTGAGCCGGACGATCAGGTCCCCGATCCACGTGTGCGTCAGGTTGATGTCGACGTTCAGGTTCGAGGAGACCGTGCCGCCGGTCCCGGACACGACGAGCGTGCTCGTGACGCCGGTGGAGTTGTTGTCCGGGATCGAGAGCCCGGGGCTCACCGACGCCTGGGCACCGACCGGCACGCCGACCGGCAGCGAGAGGTTCAGCACGGTGGAGCTCGGATCGCCGTCGTCGAACAACACGTTCAGCACGAGCGCGACCGGATCCCCGCACGTGTGACCGGAGGGGACCGTGATCGAGTACGGCGTGAGGTTCGTGCCGCTCGCGCCGATCGGGAGGTTCGGGTACGCGGAGGCGCCCTGGTTGATGACCACGCCGGGCGTCGTGCTCGTGAGCGTGGCCGACACCGCGGTCGCGCCGAGCGTGCCGTCGTTCGTCACCTCGACGTCGAGCTCGACCGTCTCGCCCGGATCCGCCGCGCCGTTCCCGCCGCCCGAGGTCACCGTGGGCTCGAGCGCCGCGAGCACGACCGTGGGGATGTCCACGATGTTGTGCACGAGGAACTTCTGCGTGAAGACGTCGGCGTGCGGCTGTCCCGGGAACAGCGCGCTCGCGGTCGCGATGATCGCGTTCGCCATGTCGCGCATCTTCAGGCCCGAGCCGAGACCGAACTGCGACTCGAGGATGACCGTATCGACGTCTTCCCGCGGGTAGCCGAGACCGTCGAGTTCGAGCAGCGACTGGAACAGCGGCGTGGACCACAGCTCGTCGGACTGGAAGCCGCCGGGGATCCCCACGTGCGCGCCGTAGGTGGTCGTGTGCACGTACTGCGCGCCGAACGCGTTCATGATCCGCCCGCCCCAGCACTGGTTGCCGGTGCCGTGGCCGTCCCAGGTGAAGACCCACTCGGGATGATAGATGGGTCCGTTCGGCGTGGAGAAGCTGTAGGACCCGGCCCAGTAGTCGCCGAAGCCCTCGCCCATCGCGCCGGTGTCGCCGCCCGTCCACGAGGAATTGATGTCATGGTTGATCGCGTGACCGTACTCGTGGAGCATCACGTCGGTGTCTTCGCTGTCGTCCACGCAGCCGTGCCCGAACGAGAGGCGGTTCGAGGCCGGCTGGTAGAACGAGTTGTCGTCGCCCTGCACGCCGTCCGTGTCCGTGCCGATCGGCCCATCCTGGATGCCGGTCGCGCCCACGAATCCGAGCGACTGCATGTAGCGCTGGCTCTGATCGATCTGGAAGTACGTCATCGCGTCGTTGAACGAGTTCACGCCGCGGGTGCCGGTCCAGTTCCCGTCCGTGGTGGTGCTCGGCGCCGTGTTCGGCGTGTCCCAGTTGATGATGTTCACCCACGGACCCGTCAGCGAGTACGCCGAGCCGTTGAACGAGATGTCGAGCAGGTTGCGTGTGAAGTACGCGGCCGTGAACGAACTCGGCGGCGACGTGTCCTGGAGATTGTCGTTCAGGAGCGTGGCGCGCGGATCCGGATCGAACACCACGCCCGTGCCGGCGGCGCGCGAACCGGGCGCGCGGGAAAGCTCCGCCTCGAGGCGAGCTTCCGTCGCGGCCCGCGTCGCGAACGCGGCGCGGCGATCGCTCACGGGACCCGAGTAGGCGTCGATGCGCGTCGCGAGCGGCGCGTCCGTCAGATCCGAACGCAGGCGATAGAGGCGCGTGTCCCGCGTGTCGAGCACGCGGCCGTCGCGCGCGTCGACGCGCACTTCCCAGCCGCCGTAAGGCGCGTCGAGCTCGAGCCCCACGATCCACGTCAGCCGGAAGGAGTCGCCCTCGGGAACCCACACGAGGCGCGCCGACGGGTCGGCGAGCAGCGGACCGTGCGGTCGCAGGCGATTCCACGCCGCGTCGTACGCGGCCTCCTCGGAGATCGCGGACGACCGCTCGAGCGCGGCCTCCTGCTTCGTGGGATAGATGTCGTTGAACACCCGGTACACGTGGCCGTCCTGCCGCGAGATCGACACGATGATCCGCGCGTTCTCGACCTCGATGCCGCCGATCTCCTGGCGGAACGTGTAGTGCGTTCCGAGCAGACTCTCGCGCACCTCGGCCGGCTGCAGCCCGACGAGACTCTTCGCCAGGCCGTACTCGGACGCATGTTCCGCGAGGAACGCGCGGGCGAGCGGCTCGCCGCTCAGGCCGGAGATCCGGGTCGAAGGCTCGAACTGGATCTTCGGCGTGGCACGGTGATCCTGGTGGAACGTGTCGCGGACGACTTCGGCCGCCGTCGCGTCGGCGAGGAAGCAGAAGGCGGCGGCCGCCGTGGCGGCGCCGAACGAGAGAGCGCGGCGAGTACTCGAAAGCATGGGTGACGACTCCTCGGAGTGACGCGGGTGGACAGGTCCCGGAACCGGTGGGGGGAGAGAACCGGGGGCCTGCCCGCACGACCCGACGTTCCCCCAGAATAACGGAATTCCCGAGCCGGGATTCGAAGTCATTTCGCGGAACGGTGCCGACAGCCGCCTCCCCGCGGCAGGGAGTGGGGCCGGGGCGGGGCGGAGCCGCCACGAAACGCAAGGATCGGCAGGGCGCGCGCTACTCGGAACGTCGCCGCACGCGCTGCACGATCTGATCGAGTTTCTGGAGGAACGCGGAGCGGTCCTTCTTCTGGAACGGCGCCGGACCGCCCGAGACCT
>JAGQIB010000541.1 GCA_020431545.1 Gemmatimonadota bacterium | reverse complement strand
GCGAGCTTCTTCTTCGGGGTGAACGTCGCCGGCGTGCTGCTGCAGCTGTTCGTGGTGTCGCGCATCCTCAAGTACCTCGGTGTCCGGTTCGCGCTGCTCGTGCTGCCCGTGCTCGCCCTCGGCGCGTACGGGCTGCTCTCGTTCGTGCCGGTGCTCGCCGCGGTCCGCTGGGCGAAGACCGCCGAGAACGCCACGGACTACTCGCTGCAGAACACCGTCCGCAACGTGCTCTTCCTGCCGACCACCCGGGAGGATAAGTACAAGGCGAAGCAGGCGATCGACACGTTCTTCGTCCGCTCCGGCGACCTCCTGTCCGCAGCGCTGGTCTGGGTGGGAACCACCTGGTTCGCGTTCGGGCCCCGGAACTTCGCGATGGTGAATCTGGTGCTCGTGGTGGTGTGGATCCTGATCGCCCTGGCGATCGGGCGGGAGTACCTGCGAAAGACCGCGGCTGTTCCGGCCACGGCGGGGCAGGTCGGCTGACCGCCCGCCCGCCCGACCACCCGACCGGCGGAGCAGCTGGCCGCCCGCCCGCCCGGCCTCCGTGACAGAAATCGGGGCAAACTGACGCTTCTCCGGGAAGGCCCCCTTCCCGGAGCGACCTCATGATTCCGTCTTCTCGATTCCATTTCCGGTCGGCCGCGATCGCCCTGGTCGCCCTCTTCGTGATCGCCCCGCCGAGAGCGGCCGCCGCCGCCTCGGCCGAGGCCATCTACTACGCCGACCGCGTGCAGCACCAGATCTATCGCTGCGATCTCGACGGGACGAACGTCCAGTTGCTCGCAGGCAGCGTCGGCGACGTCGAGGGTCTCGACGTCGATCTCGTGGGCGGCAAGGTCTACTGGGCGAACCCGACCGCCGACGAGATCGGGCGCTGCAATCTCGACGGCAGCGGTCGCGAGACGTTCCAGGCCGGCCTTCCGTTTCCCACCGAGATCGCGGTCCACGGCGAGGCCGGCCTCGTGTTCTGGATCGATCCGGCCGACGGCGGGCTGTTCCGGCGATCGACGGCCGGCGGACCGGCGACCCTGCTCGCCACGAGCGCCACCCAGTTCGCGATCGATCCGGTCCGGGCGGTCCTCTTCTTCAGTGTGCCGGGGCTCGGCATCTATCGTTCGAGCCTGGAGGGAAGCAATCTCTACAACGTGTCCTCGTCGACGGCCGACGCGATGGTCATCGATCCGATCGACGGCACGATCTATCTGTGCCGCGGCGCGGAAGTGCGACGGATTGCGATCTCCAGCCCCGAACAACTCCTGGCCTCCAGCGGCAGCACGCCGTTCTCGAACGTGAAGTCGATGGATCTCCGGGACGGGGTGCTGTACTACGCCGACTGGTCCACGAACGGCAAGATCTGGACTTCGCCGCTCGACGCGTCCGCGTTCACGGAGATCCTCACGTCCAGCTCCCCGCGAAGCCTCGCCGTGCCGGAGCCGCCCATCTCGCCGGAGCGATCCATTTACTGGGGAAGCGACGTTGCGCTCCGCATCGGGCGCACGGACCTCGATCACGGCGGATCCAGCGTCGGCGAGCGGATCTTCGTCGAGATCGAGAACGTCGCGGTGGATCTCGAGGCCGGACACGTCTACTACACCGGGCAAACCTCGAGTCACGTGATCGGTCGGATGAACCTCGACGGCTCGGACGTGCAGGTCCTGATGACGGGCTTTGCCGACGTGCGGGATCTCGTGCTCGATCTCGAGGCGGGCAAGATCTACTGGTCCGAGACGGGAGCGGACCAGATCCTGCGCGCGAACCTCGACGGCACCGACGTCGAGACCGTGATTCCGGTCTTCTCGCCCGGGGGGCTCGCCTTCGATCCGGTGGCGAGACGTCTGTACTGGACCGAGCGGCACCCGGAAGACCTGTGGGTTCTCAGCATGGACGTGGACGGGTCCATCCCCACGACCCACGTCGCGATCGCCACGGCGGAGCTCACGGGCGGTCTCACGATCGACGTCGCGTCGCGGGTCCTCTACGTTTCGGCCGGCTCACTCTACTCGTTCCCGGGATCCATCATCGCGCACGTGGAGCTGGACACCGGCGCGACCGGCTACTTCCTCACGAGCGAAGCCGGTGTGGTCGACGTGGAGGTCTCCGGCGACCACCTGTACTGGACCATCTACGGCACGGACCCCACCTTCGGCGGCCTGTACCGCTCCGATCTCGACGGCGCGAACGTCACGGAGCTCGCCGCGCTCCAGTACCTGCGCGGTCTCGCCGTTCCCACCACCCGCGCGGTGGCTCAGCGCTCGCTGTACTGGACGTCGCTGGCGACCGGCGAGATCCGCCGCACCTCGCTCGACGGTCTCGCGTCGACCGCGCTCGTCTCCGGGCTCCAGTCGCCGCCCGCGGTCGAAGTGGATCTCTCCGGCGGCAAGATCTACTGGACGGATTTCGGCACGGACAGGATCCAGCGCGCGAATCT
>JAGQIB010000022.1 GCA_020431545.1 Gemmatimonadota bacterium | reverse complement strand
AGCAGCACGACATCCTGGAATCCGGGGACCGCGTTCGGGTTGCCGCCGCTCATCCCGCTCGCGGCGCCGGTCCCGATCGCGACCGCGAGCGCCGTCGCGGCGGCGGCCACGAGCAGCGGTCCGAACGCGAGCGTCGCCGCGCCGATCAGACCGCGGGCGCCGTCAGCGCCCTTCATCGATCCGCTTCAGCACGGCGCGGAGCGAGCCGCGCAGGCGCACGAGCGCCACGAGGTCGTCCCAGATCGTGCGCAGGAGTTGTACGCGCGTGTCGAGATCCTCGATCCAGTCCACGGGCACCTCGCCGATCCGGTGGCCGGACTTCTCGGCGAGCACGAGGAGCTCCGTGTCGAAGAACCACTTGCGATCCTCCACGTGCGGCACGAGACGTTTCACCGCCTCGCGTCGCATGCCCTTGAACCCGCACTGCGCGTCCGTGAAGCGCGTGCCGAAGAACGCCTTCACGAGCACGTTGTAGCCGCGGGAGAGGACCTCGCGCTTGAAGCTGCGCGTGGTGTCGGCGTCGTGGCGGAGGCGCGACCCGATCACGACGTCGGCGCCGTCTTCCAGCAGCGCGAGCATCTTCGGAAACGCGCTCAGGTTCGTGGAGAGATCCACATCCATGTACGTCACGAACTCGGCCGGGCTCTCGAGCCACACCTGCTTCAGCGCCCCGCCGCGTCCCTTCCGCGGCAGCCGCACGTAGTCCACGTGCGGGTACTCGTCGCACAGGCGACGTCCCACCTCCTCGGTGCGATCGATGGACGCGTTGTCCGTGATGAGGATGCGGTACGGGACGTGCACGTGCTCGCGGAGGAAGGCCGAGAGCGTGGAGACGCTCACCGGCAGCGCGCGCTCCTCGTTGTAGACGGGGATCATCACGTCCACCCGGGGCGTCACTCGACTGTCGACTGGAGACAAGGGACCTCCGGGCGCGCCGGGTCGGGGGCGGGCGTTCCGGATGATCTTAACGCGGGCCGGGCGGATCTCGCCAGAGAGGCGCGGCTCACGCCGGCACCCGCTTCGCCGGCCTCCGGGCGCGGCCGTCAGCGAAGCCGAACTTCGACCAGAACTCCCCCGAATCGACAGCATCGACGGAACCGTCCCCACCCGCCATACTGCCCGCGAACATTCTCCGGAGCGCCCATGAACCGCCCGTCCGTCGCCCGCTCGCTCGCTCGCCCGGCGTCCGTGCGCCCGCGCTGCTCTCGCCGGGCCTTCCCGCGGCCGGCCGTCGCCGGCCTGCTCCTCGCCGTCGCCCTGCTGGGCCGCGCCGGAATCGCGCCCGCCGCGCCGTTCACGAACGGCGACTTCGAGAACGACGCGGACGACGCCTGGCGTCGCGACGGCGCCGACGTTCCGCGCCACGTGGTGGGCGACCGCGCGCACTATGCGCAGACCGGCATCGGCCGGATCGCCCGGGTCGGCGACCGCGACGGCCGCGACGCGAACGGCGAGAACCCGAGCCGCTTCTACCAGCGCTTCGACGCCTCGGGCGACGGCAACGCGATCGTGGTGACGTTCAAGTTCCGGTCGTCGCTCGCGCGTACGGAGACCGCCTGGGTGCGCCTGGCCGCCTGGCCGGAGGACGCCGCGGGCGACGAGTCGACGCCGGAGCACGTCGCGGCCTGGCGGCTCCCGCCCACGAACGGCGAGTGGCGCGGCCCGGCCACGATCGCGCTGCCCGGCTGCGCCGGCGACGTCACGCTCGAGTTCGGGATCGAGCGGGCGGGCGCGGAGGCGGTCGCCGGTACGCTCGACGTGGACGACGTGACCGCGAGCTGCTCGACTCTGGCCGAGACCCCGCCGCCGGACGATCTGGACCTGCCGCCCCTGCCACGGGGCGGCGCGGACCAGCCGCTCCCGCTCGTGCTGCCGCACGGTCCCACCGGCCCCGGCATCGCCGCCCTCGTGGTGGCCGCCGTGTTCGTGACCGCGTTCCTGGGCTTCGTGATCAAGAAGTCCCGTGAACCCGCCCCGCCGGACGTCGTGCGGCACGCGTGATAGACTCGCTCGGTTCCGGGCGGACGCCGCGCCGGACCGACCGTTCCCCCACGTTCGAGGCGTTCCCGTGCGCGCTGCCGGCATCCTGCTCCACGTGACCTCGCTGCCGGGCTCGCCGGGTCTCGGCGACCTCGGACCCGCCGCGATCCGGTTCCTCGACACGCTGAAGACCGCCGGCCAGACCGTGTGGCAGGTGCTGCCGCTGAATCCCACCGCGTTCGGCGATTCGCCGTACCAGTCGCCGTCCACGTTCGCGGGCAACCCGCTCCTCGTGTCGCCGGAGCTGCTCCGGGCCGACGGGCTGCTCGAGTCCGTGCCGGGCGCGCCCGAGGGCGATCCCGCGCGGGTCGATTTCGGCGCCGTCATCCCGTGGAAGCGCGCACTGCTGCGCGACGCGCACGCCGCGTTCCGCGAGGGCAAGGGACCGGCGAGCCTGCCCTGGGATCTCGACGTCTTCCGCGACCGCGAACGTCGCTGGCTGGACGACTACGCGCTCTTCGCCGCACTCCACGACGAGCAGAACCGCGCGTGGTTCGAGTGGCCCGAGGAGCTGAAGCTTCGCGAGCCCGGGGCGATCGCCGAGGCGAAACGTCGCCTGAAGACGGAGATCGAGATCCACGAGTTCGCGCAGTTCCTGTTCGCACGGCAGTGGGACGGGGTGCGCGCCGCGGCCGCGGAGCGTGGCGTGAAGATCCTCGGCGACGTTCCGCTGTTCGTCGCGCACGACAGCGCCGACGTGTGGGCGCACCGCGATCTCTTCCTGCTCGACGAGACCGGCCGCCCCACGAAGGTCGCCGGCGCGCCGCCGGACGCGTTCACGGACGACGGCCAGCTCTGGGGCAACCCGCTCTACCGCTGGGATCTGATGGAGCAGAACGACTTCGCGTGGTGGGTCGCGCGCATCCGCCGCACGCTCGAGCTGTACGACGTGGTGCGGCTCGATCACTTCCGCGGCTTCCTGGCGAACTGGGCGGTGCCGGCCGGCGACGAGAGCGCGAAGAACGGCGCGTGGGAACCGGTCCCCGGCGTGTCGCTGCTCGCCACGCTCGAACGCGAGATCGGCGAGCTGCGACTCGTGGCCGAGGACCTCGGCGACATCTCGCCGGACGTCTACGCGCTCCGCGACGCGCACGGCATCCCCGGCATGTACGTGCTGCAGTTCGGATTCGGCGGCGATCCGCGCACGAACCTGTTCGCGCCGCACGCGATTCCCAAGAATGCCGTCGCCTATCCCGGCACGCACGACACGGAGACGATCCGCGGCTGGTTCGACGACGGCCTGTGGAATGCCACCGAACGACCTCGGGAGGAAGCCGAGGCGGAGCACTCGCGCGTGTGCATGGTCACCGGTTCCGACGGACACGACATGCCGTGGGCGATGTGCCGCGTGACGATGAACACGGCGGCCGATCTCGCGATCCTCCCGGTGCAGGACCTGCTCGGCCTCGGCAACGAGGCGCGGATGAACGCCCCGGGGCGACTCGGCGGCAACTGGACCTGGCGTCTCACGGACGGGCAGTGGAACGAGGGCGTCGTGTCGAAGCTCGGCGAGCTCACGTCGGCCACGGGGCGCTGGCCCGAGGAGCCCGAGTCCGAGAAGTCCGCGAAGACCGCCGAGGAGACGACGACCGCCGCATCACCGCCCGCCGACGGCGAGCCCGCGGGCCGCGCACCCGACCCGCCCGCGACGGACGGCGCCCCCGTCGGCGATGGGCCGGCCCCGGTCGACCCCCAGGAGTCGCACTCGTGAGCCGACTCGGTCCCCCGCCGCTCCTGGAGAGCCGCGAACAGGAGTCGCGCATCTTCGAGACCCGCGTGCGCGAGCTCGCCGCGAACCGCAACGGCGACGCGCTGGAGATTCTCGAGGCGGGCTGCGGTCGCTGCTGGCCGATCGACCTCTCGGGCGTCACGTTCCGGCTCACCGGCATCGACGAGGACAAGGCGTCCCTCGACATCCGCAAGAACGAGGTCGGCGATCTCGACGAGCCGATTCTCGGCGACCTGCGCACGGCCGAGCTGCCGTCGAACCGCTACGACGTCGTGTTCAACTCGTTCGTGCTCGAGCACATCGACGGCGCGGAGCACGTGCTCGAGAACTTCGTGCGCTGGGCGAAGCCCGGCGGACTCCTGCTGCTGCGTTTCCCCGATCGCGATTCCGTGTTCGGGTTCCTCACGCGGATCACGCCGTTCTGGTTCCACGTGTTCTACAAGCGCTGGATCGTGGGGCAGAAGACGGCGGGGCAACCCGGATTCGGTCCGTTCCCCACCCACTACGATCGCGTGGTGTCCCGGCGCGGCATGCGCACGTTCTGCGACAGGCACGGACTGATCGTACGCGAGGAGTGGGTGTTCCCGCTCGAAACGCAGGGCTTCGGCTGGAAGGCCCCGTTCATCCGCGCGCTCGTGGGCACCGTGGGGGCTCTCTCGTTCGGCCGGCTTTCTCCCGGGCACAACTGGCTGACCTACGTGTTGGAGAAGCCGCACCCCGGACCCGGAAGGACGAAGTGAACTCTCGCACGGCTCGTTCGCTCTACTTCCTCACCCTGCTCGCCCTGCTCCTTCCTGTGGTGGCGGAAGCCCACACGGGGGCGGGTGTCGTGGGCGGCTTCAAGTCCGGGTTCCTCCACCCGCTCGGCGGGCTGGACCACGTGGTGGCGATGGTCGCCGTCGGCCTGTGGGGCGCCCAGCTCGGCGCGCCCGCGATCTGGCTCCTCCCCGTGGCGTTCCCGCTCGTGATGGCGGTGGGCGGAGCGCTCGGCGTGCGTGGTATCCCCGTACCGGCCGTCGAGACGGGCATCGCGATCTCCGGCATCGTGCTGGGCCTGATGGTGACGTTCGCGGTGCGGGCGCCGCTCGCGGTGGCGGCGGTGATCGTATCCGTCTTCGCGGTCTT
>JAGQIB010000540.1 GCA_020431545.1 Gemmatimonadota bacterium | reverse complement strand
GGGCTCGCCCAGCTGCACCAGCTCCGCGGACGAATCGCCCGTCGCGGCCAGAAGGGGTATTGTCTGCTGTGGGCGGGCCGCGAGGCCCCGGAAGAGTCCCGGGAGCGTCTCGAGGTCCTGGTCACCGTCGACGATGGGCTGCGCCTCGCCGAGATCGATCTCGCGACCCGGGGCCCGGGCGAGCTGCTCGGGGTCCGGCAGAGCGGACGCTTCGGGGTGTTCGCGAGCCGGCTCGGCTCCGCCGACCTCGCGTCGCTCGCCGAGCGGGCGGCCCGCGTCGCCGACGTGATCCTGGAGGAGGAGCGATGCGCCGCTTCATCCTGACGATGGGCCTTCACTCGCTCGGTCTCCTTGCCGCGATCGCTCCGGGCCAGCCGGCGGCGGACTCCGGCCCGCGCGTCCGCGTCGTGGACTGGGACGACGCGATCACGCCGGTGACGGTCTCGTTCCTGCGCGCCGCGCTGCGGGACGCGGAGGCGGACGGCGCCTCCGCGCTCGTGCTCCGACTCGACACGCCGGGCGGCCTCCTCGATGCGACCCGGGACCTGGTGAGCGACATGTTCGAGTCGCCGATCCCGATCCTTGTGTGGGTCGCGCCTTCGGGCGCGCGCGCGGCCTCGGCCGGCGCGTTCCTCACGATGGCCGGACACGTCGCGGCGATGGCTCCGGGCACGAACATCGGCGCGGCGTCGCCGGTCACGATCGGCGGCGGCGGGACTCCGGACTCCACGATGGCGCACAAGATGTTCAACGACACGGCTGCCTTCGCGCGAACGATCGCCGAGCGGCGCGGACGGAACGTCGAGTGGGCGGAATCCGCGGTGCGCGACGCGGCGTCGATCACGGAGACGGAGGCCGTGGCCGAGGGAGTCGTGGACTTCGTGGCGGGCTCGCTCGAGGACCTGCTCGCCCAGGCGGACGGTCGCGAGGTCGAGGTCGCCGGCGAAACGGTCACGCTGGACCTCGCGGGGGCCGTGGTGGACGAGAAGCCGCTCACGCTCCGCTTCCGGCTGCTGTCGATCCTGGCGAACCCGAACGTCGCCTATGTGCTCATGATGCTCGGGATCTACGGGATGTTCTTCGAGCTGCAGAACCCCGGCTCGATCTTCCCGGGCGTGGTCGGCGCGATCTGTCTCATCCTCGCGTTCTGGTCCCTGCAGACGTTCCCGCTGAATCTCGCCGGGCTGCTGCTGATCGCACTCGCCGCGGTGCTGTTCCTGATCGAAACCCAGGTGCCGAGTCACGGGTTACTCACCGTGGGCGGCGTCGTGGCGGCGCTGCTCGGGTCGTTGATGCTGTTCGAGTCCCCGGAACCGGCGCTGCGCGCCTCGCTCGCGGTGATCATCCCCATGGTCGTGGCCATGGCCGTGCTGTTCGGCGTGGCAGCGGGTCTCGCGGTCCGGACCCTGGGCCGAAAGGTCGTGACCGGGAGCGAGGGCATGGTGGGCTTGGTCGGCGAGGTCAAGTCGGCGCTCGATCCCAAGGGGGCCGTGGACGTACGCGGGGAGCGCTGGAACGCCGTCGCGAGCGGCGGCGAGGCGATCCCGGTCGGGGCGGAGGTCGAGGTGGTCGCGGTCGACGGACTGCGGCTGACGGTCCGGAGGTCTGATCCCAGCGCGTCTCGCGCGGAAAGGCGGTCGTGATGCCGTTCGGTGGGTTGATTCCTGTTCTCGTCCTGCTCCTGTTCGTGTTCACGAACATGGTCCGCGTGCTGCGCGAGTACGAACGAGGGGTCGTGTTCCGGCTCGGCCGCCTCGTGGGCGTCCGGGGCCCCGGCCTGATCCTCCTCGTCCCGTTCATCGAGAAGATGGTCAAGGTGGAGCTGCGCACGATCGCCTTCGACGTTCCGCCGCAGGACATCATCACCCGCGACAACGTGTCGGTGAAGGTCA
>JAGQIB010000539.1 GCA_020431545.1 Gemmatimonadota bacterium | reverse complement strand
GGCTCGGACCACAGCCACGCGTGCGTCTGCCGGCGTCTCGTGGACGGGGGAGGGGTCACCATCGTGGGGGTTCGCAGTTATTCCGCAGAAGAAGCGGCTTTCGCTGCCGATAACAGGAAGGTCTCGCTGATCTCCGCGCGGGAGGCGGGGGCGGCGGGATTCTCCCCGGCCGCGCTGGTGGCGACGTTGCCGGCGAAGGTCTGGGTCACGTTCGACGTCGACGGTCTCGATCCCTCGATCATCCCGGCGACGGGGACGCCCGAGCCCGGCGGCCTGACCTGGTGGGGAGCGCTCGACGTGCTGCGCGAGGTGTTCGCGCGCCGCACGGTCGTGGGAATGGACGTCGTGGAGCTCGCGCCCGCCGCGGGATCTCACGTGTCCGAGTTCGCGACCGCGCGCCTGGTGGCGAAGATGCTCTCTTATCGGGAGCTGGCGAAGGGATAGGAATGATGGACCGGAAGCTGTTCGGACTCGCCGTCGCGCTGCTGGCGACGTTCGCCGTCGCGTCGCCGGCCAAGGCGGAGCACGCGATGCTCGGACGTTTCTCTCCGATCGCGGTGGAACCCTCCGCGCGCGTGGTGTGGACGAATCCGGCGAACGCCATGCTGAGCGCGGGGTCTTCGGTCCTCTGCGAGGCCGTCTGGGAGGACGGCTGGTCGTCCGGACTCGAGCCGGGCGAGGTGACGACGTTCAACCTCGCCGCCGGCACCGATCGCGCGACGTACGGCTTCCAGAAGAACCTCGGCGACGTTCCCGGCCGCCCGGACTGGACGTTCGCGATCTCGGCGCCGCGTGCGATCGGTCTCCGGTCGTCGATCGGCCTCGGGTTCGAGTACCGCCGCGGCGAAGACTCCGGCCTGGACGGGACGTTCGGCTGGACTTCGCACCTGTCGCGCGACTTCCGCGTCGCGGCCACGGTCGAGAACGTCTTCGAAACGGTGGACGGCGCGCCGCGCACCGGCAACGGCGGCGCCGCGTGGCAGCGCTCCGGGGTCGGTTACCTGTCGTGGGACTCCGTCTGGCGAGACGGGGAGGACCCGATCTCGTGGGTCGGCGTCGGCATCGACCGTCTCCGCGTGGCACGCCTTTCCTTTCACACCACGCTGGACGGCGACTGGACGGCCTTCGTCTCGATCGGCAACCGCCAGTCCCTCGGCGGCGGCGTCCGCGAGGTGGACGATCGACGCGCGGCTCGGTTCGCGAGCTGGGACTGGCGACCGGCGCCGAACCGGACGCCCTGATCGGTCGCGGTTTCCCGCCGTGGGGGCGCTGTCGGCCGCGTTGACGGCGTGCTCCCCCGCGGCCTACGATGATCGGATGGCCACCCGGCGCGGAACGTGCGGGATGGCGTCTCAAGCTCCGGGGAAGGCATGATTCGAGTCGCGGTCATCGGTTTCGGCTACTGGGGCCCGAACTTCGTCCGCGTGCTGGCCGGCCTGCCGGACTGCCGCCTGCTCGGAGTGGTCGACGCCCGCGAAGAGGCGCTCGACGCGGCGCGCGCGATGTATCCCGGACTGCAGGTCTTCCGCTCCGTGGACGAGCTTCTCGCGGCCGGTCCCGACGCCGTGGTGGTCGCGACGCCGGCCTCCACGCACTTCGCGATCGCGAATCGCCTGCTGGACGAGGGACTGGACGTCCTCGTGGAGAAGCCGCTCGCGCTCTCCGCCGCCGACGGCCGCAAGCTCGCGGCGAAGGCGAAGGAGAAGCGACGTGTCCTCATGGTGGGGCACCTGCTGGAGTTCCATCCCGGACTGATGCAGTTCCGGGAGATGGTCCGTTCCGGTGAGCTCGGGGACCTCTACTACCTGTACACGACGCGAGTGAATCTCGGAAAGGTGCGCGCGGCCGAGAGCGCGCTGTGGGACCTCGCGCCGCAC
>JAGQIB010000538.1 GCA_020431545.1 Gemmatimonadota bacterium | reverse complement strand
ACCGCGCGGGCGGCCCGCACCGGCCCGATCGTGACCGAGTGCTCGCCTCCCAGCAAGAACGGCACCGCCCCCCGGGCGACGAGCGGCGCCACCGCGGCCTCGAGGCGGGCCGAGTAGGCCACGGGATCCTCGCCGGCGGCCTCGACGGCCGGCAGGACGGCGTAGGACAGGTCCTCGAGACGGATCCCCGTCTCCTCGTCTCGCGTCTCGACCTGGCAGGACGCCTCCAGGATCGCCTCCGGGCCGCGCGAGGTCCCGCCCCCGTAGGAGACGCTCCCCTCGAACGGGGCCGGCAGGAACACGACCTCCGCCCGCTCGGGATCGCCGCCGGAGCGCGTCGGGACTCCCCCGAAATTCGTCATGAAGCATCCTTTCTGGCCGCACGGGGCCGAGGGGGGCAGGCTGGGCGCTCTCGGCGCCCCCCCGGGCGTCCAGGGCCGTTTCCGCTGCGTCCGCGCCAGGGGCCGGGATCATCCCGCGAAACGCCGATCTCGGGTAGAGTTCCGTCGAACCCAGCGGGAGCCGGGCTTGTCGGTCCGAGCCCCGCGTTGATAAGATTTCGGAGCCCTTCCGCCCCGGTGGATCCCTCGATGAGACCTCTTTCAAACGTGCGCCCCGGTCCGTTCCGGGCCGGCATCTCGCTCGCGCTCGCGATCCTCCCCTTGGCGGTCCCCGCCGGCGCGGCGACCCGCTTCGTGGACCCGGTCCGGGCCGGCACCGTGGGCCCGCCCTACTACGCGACGATCGTCGAGGCACACGCGCTCTCGACGTCCGGCGACACGGTGGCCGTGTCGAGCTCGGGCTCACCGTACGTGCACACGGCGGTCCTCGCGCTCACCGACGGCGTCGTGTACCAGGGCGGCTACGGCCCGGACTTCGAGGGACCGAATCCCGCGTCGTTCGAGACGACGATCGAGCTGCAGCTCGCGAGCGGGGACAGCGCTTCCGTCGTCGAGGCGATCGGGACCGGATCGGAGACCCTGTTCGCCGGCTTCACCCTGACCGGCGGCGCCACGTTCAACGGCGGCGGCATGTTCTGCGGGGCCGGCGCCCCCACGATTCGCGACTGCATCGTGCGAGACAACTACGCGAGCAACTTCGGCGGCGGCATCATGATCGGCGCCGGATCCTCGGCCTTCATCTACCACTGCGAGCTCCGGGGCAACCAGGCGAGGCGTCGAGGGGGCGGCATCATGGTGGCCGTGAACTCCCCCGACGCGCGCATCGAGTTCTGCACGGTGGAAGCCTGCTCGGCCGCGGTCGCGGCCGATCCCGAGGGCGGCGGCGGCGGCATCTACGCGACGTCGCCGGTGTCCATCACGCGGACCACGATTCGCGATTGCTACTCGGGCCTGGACGGTGGCGGCGTGCTCGCCCGCGACGCGGACGTCTTCCTCGCCACGAACTGGCTCTTCGACAATCGTGCCGCGCGGCACGGCGGCGGCGTCTACGCCGATGGTTCCGCGGGACAGATTCGCGGCTGCCAGATCGAGGGTTCCGCGGCGGGCGTGAGCGGCGGCGGCGTCTACTTCGAGACCGGCACCTGGCGGATCGAGGGGTCGTTCCTGCGCGGCAACAGCGCGGAGGGAACCGGCCTCGAGCAGGGGGGCGGCGCGATGTTCTTCGAGCGCTCGACGGGCGCGATCGTTCGCAGCAACGAGATCGTGAACAACACCGCCCAGGAGGGCGGCGGGATCCGGATCACGGGGCCGAACTTCCGTTCCATCCTGTCGGTGGAGATCTCGTCGAACACGTTCTTCGGCAACGGCGCCACGAACGCGCAAGCCGGCGGCTCCCTGCACGTGGGACCCACCGGCAACTTCGCGGATCTCGTGTACAACAACATCTTCTCGCACCAGACGGACGGTTCCGCCGTGAGCTGCTTCGGCGCGTTCAACCAGCCCGTGCTCCGTTACAACTGCATGTTCAACGACGGCGTCGCGAACCGGGATCCCGAGTACGACGGCGATTGTGACGACCGCACGAACATCAACGGCAACATCAAGGGCGATCCCCGATTCTGCGACGCCACGACGTCGCCGCCGAACCTGAAGCTGCAGTTCTTCTCCCCGTGCGTGGGAACGGGCGAGAACGGCGCGGACATGGGCGTCTATCCGGAGGGCGACTGCGTGGCCGTGCAGGTGGAATCCATGACCTGGGGCCGATTGAAGGCCTCCTGGCGTTGACGCAGGAAAGACCCGTTCCCCCCGCTCCCGTTCGGTTGCTCGCCGGCGCCGCCGCGGGCGCCGTGGCCCTCGCGTTGCTCGGCGGCTTCGAGATCGTGCTCCGCCTGCGCGCGGATCCGCCGCTGCTGGTTCCGTACCGCGACATCTCGTTCCTCGCCACCGGCGGCGCGATCGTGGGTGGCGTACTCGGCCTCCTCCGCGGCTTCCGCCCGCTCCGGTTCCTTTCTCCCTTCGGGATGTCGCTCGGAATCGGCGTCGCGCTCACGCTGTGGCTCGACTCCGTGACGGTCGGCGTGGTCGGTTCGGCCGCGCTGGGCGCCGCGGTCCGGGGCGTCGGCGCGGTGCTTCTCGGAGCCGCGCTCGGACAGCTCCTCGGCGGCGCGCTCGGCCGGCTCGGCGCCGCGCACCTCGCTCCGAATCCCGCGCGTGACGCGTTCCTGGTGGCGATCCTCGTGGGCATCGGACTCGCTCCGCTCCGCGGAGATCGCACCGCCTCCGAGGGACCGAACGTGCTGCTGCTCACGATCGACACGCTGCGCTCGGATCGACTCGGCTACACCGGCCACCCGGGGGGCGTCAGTCCCGCCCTCGATCGTCTCGCCCGCCGCTCCCTCGCGTTCGAGCGCGCGACCACTCCCCTGCCGCGCACGCTGCCGGCCTTCGTCTCGATCATGACGGGCCGTGTTCCGAGCGGTCACGGCGTGCGCGACAACTTCCACTACGCGCTCGGGAGCACGCCGGTCACTCTCGCCGAACGCCTGCGCGACGCGGGCTGGGCCACCGCG
>JAGQIB010000537.1 GCA_020431545.1 Gemmatimonadota bacterium | reverse complement strand
ACCGCAACGGCGCGAACGACATCGAGGACGGCGCGCGTCTCGGATTCGCGTTCGTGGATCCCGCCACCGGCACGCCGAGCGACTCCACGGGAACCGCTCGCGGATTCTTCCACCGGCTGCAGGATCCGATCGACTACGTCGTGGACCTGGAGACCGGCGTGATCACGCTGCGCAGCCCCCTGGGAGCGGAGCACACGCTTGCGGCCTGGTATCGCGACGCGAGCGGCATCGAGCACGGGAACGTGGCGAACGCGGACACGCTGTTCCTGCGTCTGCTCGCGCCACCGACCCAGGAGCTCTACGACGACGGCAAGGGCTACGCGCCGATCCGGGTGCTGGAGCAGAAGAACGTCTACAACATCGGCGCCCAGAATCTCGACTCGGACAGCTTCGAGCTCCGCATCATCCGGACCGAGCCCGGCTCCACCGAGGAGCTCGACAATCAGGACGGCATTCCGTACGTCCAGGTCCTCGGCCTCGACTACAAGGGCATCGCCGCGAACGATCTCGAACCCGATCAGCGGGTGGAGCCCGTGTTCGTGGACTTCGAGGCCGGGACGCTCACGTTCCCGAACATCACCCCGTTCGCGCCGGACTCCTCGGTGGTGGAGGTCGCCCCGGGGAGCTTCTCCGCCGTGAACGTGATCGTGGCGCCGAGCCAGGTCTCCACGGGTCGGGCCGCGACGCCGGCCGTGGAGAAGGAAGGACCGAAGCTCCAGCGCGACAACGCGATCCTCTACACCAAGGAGCCGACGGAGTTCTTCGGGCAGCAGCAGTACCTGCTGGAGATGAAGTTCTCCACGCCCACGCCGACGTTCAACCTGAACCGCTTCAACATCATCGAAGGCTCGGAGACGGTGAAGCTGAACGGCCGGGCGCTCTCGCGGGGCGCGGACTACGACATCAACTACGAGTTCGGTCAGATCACGTTCCGGAACCCGGAAGCGAGCCGCGCCGACGCGAACATCGAGGTCGATTTCGAATTCGTTCCCCTGTTCGGACAGGCGAAGGAGTCGCTCGCGGGAGTCTCCGGTACCTACAACTTCTCGCCGAACACGCGACTCAGCTCCTCGTGGCTGTATTTCTCGCGCGCCACGCCCGAGGAAAGACCGAAGCTCGGCCAGGAGCCGTCGCGGATCCTGGTCGGCAACCTGTACGGGCAATGGATCACGAACCCCGGGTTCATGACGAGCCTCGTGAACGCGCTGCCGCTCGTCCGCTCGAACGAGACCTCCGAGTTCCAGGTGCAGGGCGAGACCGCGCTCTCGATCCCGAACCCGAACACCAAGAACGAGGTCTACATCGACGACATGGAGGGCGTGGAGGACAGCCGGGAGTTCCCGATCACGCGTGGCGTGTGGAATCCCGCGTCCGAGCCGGCGGGCCCCACGCCCGACCTCGACAAGCGCGCGGATCAGGTGCGTCCGCTCCCGTTCGCGTTCTACAACCCCGAGAACACCGTTCGTCGCGGGGAGGTGTTCCTGGAGCAGGCGACCGAGCGTGACGGCCAGGATTTCATCCAGGTTCTCGAATTCCGGACCGAGCGCGCGTCGTCGCCGGACTCCACCGGCTGGTTCGGCGTGATGCGGAATCTGTCCTCGGTCGGCGAGAACTTCTCCGAGAAGAAGTTCCTGGAGATCTGGGTCAACGACTTCGGCACCGCGCAGGGCAAGATGATCCTGGACCTCGGCGAGATCAGCGAGGACTTCTACGTGGAGTCCGCGAACCCGGGGCACGGGCGCGGGATCCTCGATTCCGAGGATCAGGACTTCGACGAGGAGCTCACGTCGGCGATCGAGGACACCGGCCTCGACAACCAGTTCGGAGTCGACGGGAACAACGTGCCCAACGACGACGGGAACGACGACTTCGACTTCACGCGCTCGGATCCGGACTCGATCCGGTACGAGAAGATCAACGGCACGGAGAAGAACAGCCGGCTGGACACCGAGGATCTCGACGGCGACCGGCTGCTGGACACGGACAACACGTACTACTCGTACGTGTTCGACCTCTCGAACACCGCGGTCGGTTCGCCCGGCGGCCCCGCGATCTACAACAACCTCGACGATCCCGGCAATCACTGGCGCCTCTACCGCGTGCTCCTCGATGACTCGCAGTCGGTCGGCGGCGTGAGCGGCCGGCGCGCCCTGAAGTACGCGCGCCTCTGGTTCGACGGCATCGACGGCGCGCCCGGCGCGAAGATGCAGGTCGCCTCC